>JAKPKS010000105.1 GCA_029553585.1 Candidatus Atribacteria bacterium
AAACCGGTAAACAGAATAGCCCAATTAACTGAGAGAGGGTAAGAAAGGTGCAAAGCCTCTCTTTCTAACCAGAAAGAAACTATCAGGGAAAGAAGAAATACTGTAGTCAACTGAACAAAGACCAGCTGGGTATAATCATACTTTTTTGTTAATACATCAACCGATACTATATGTATAGCAAAGGCTACGGCACAGAGAAAAACCAGCAAATCACCTTTGTTGATATGGTTTATCTCCCCACCGGAATTCATTATCCAAAGTCCCAACATAGCCAGCAGCACGCCTATAACCGAATTCAGCCGAATTTTTTCCTTGATCAAAAAAAAGGCAAAAACAGGAACTAATACTACCGAAAACCCAGTGATGAAAGCGGTTTTGGTGGAAGTGGTAAATTGGGTGCCTACAGTCTGCCCAAAATAGCCAATAAAAAGGAATAACCCCAATAAAAATCCTTTTTTGAGAGTATCTGATTCCATTTTTCTTAATCGTTTTGGAAAAAATAAAAAGATTGCCAATGAAGCTAAGAAAAAACGATAAGTGAGAAAAGTAAAAGGTGGAATTAACTCCAGCACATTTTTAATCAGTGGAAAAGTATACCCCCATATTACTACTACCCCCAGTAAGGTCAGTTCTGCTTTGAATCTAGGGCTACTTTTGTGGATATTGGTCGTTGACAATTATATATTCCTCATTTTTCTCCGGATATTTTTAAATTAAATTTTTTAATAACACAGAAGGCAGTCCTGTTCTGCCTTTCTTCAGCTATTTTGCTGTAACCAGCCATTTTCCAGCCCACATTTTCTTAGAATAGCCCTGGCTTCCTGGTATTCTTTTCTGGTAATACCACGGGAAAGTGTGGGTTCATTCATAGCCTTATAAGCTGGAAAATATTGTGACATAAGACTGATATAAGTATTTTTTGATATATTTTCTGCAATCCAGGGTAATACCTTATCAGTACCGGCTAGATTATCAGGCAGTATCAGATGACGAATAATTAAACCTGATTGAGCAATACCATGACGGTCTACTTTCAAATCACCTACCTGGCGATGCATCTCCTTTAAAGCATCCTTCAGGACTACAAAATAATTATGGGCAGAAGAATATTTTCGAGCAATAAGGTCATCAGCATATTTTGCATCAGGTAGATAGATATCTACAATATTCTCTAATAATTTCAGTGTGTTAACCGCCTCATAACCACTGGTATTATATACTATCGGGATAGTAAGTCCCTGTTCCCGTGCTTGTGCCAGGGCAGCTATGATTTGTGGCACAAAATGAGTTGGTGTTACTAAATTAATATTATGACACCCCCTTTTTTGTAAACCCATCATCATGGCTGCTAATTCAGAAATGGTAACCTGATTTCCATTTCCCAGCTGACTGATAGGGTAATTCTGGCAAAAGCGGCAATGCAGGGTGCAATTGGTAAAAAAGATGGTCCCTGAGCCTTGAACACCGGAAAGGGGTGGTTCTTCACCAAAATGGGCATTATAACTGGAAACCATTACCTGAGCTGTTGAACGGCATTTCCCCTGCTCACCGGCAATGCGGTTTACCCTGCATTTATGAGGGCAGAGCTCACAGGATAGCAAAATCCGATAAGCGTCTCTAATTCTTCTTTCCAATTGGGCTTTATTCAGGTTAAGATAAGAGGGAGATTTATTCATAGTATTATTAAGGGGAAAAACCCCTTTAAAAACCTCTTTAATATGGATTAAAAAAACCAGGAATGTAACATTTTAAATATTTCTTGTATAATTTTATCGTAGCAGGTTATAAAAACCTTCTCTTATAAATAATGCAGTACTTCGATTAATGAATTTAACTGAAGATACTGATCGGAAATTGGTTTCTCCTCTTCAAATTTCCAGGTAACAGCTGGAATCAATATACAGTTTAACCCTAAACGCAACCCGGGATTCAGATCAGACCTGACACTATTTCCAATCAGCCAGGTTTTTTCTTTCTTGAGGTTATGCTTATTTAAAATCTGTCGATATTCTTCCGGCGTCTTATGGCTCAAGACATGTATATCTAAAAAATAGCCTTTTAAACCAGAATGTCTTATTTTCTCATGCTGGATTTCCGGATCACCTAAGGTAGCCAGCAGCAAGGTATAACGCTCTTGAAGTGTATTCAGTACCAGATTAACTCCTTCCACCAGCTCGGGAGTCTGTTCAAAAACATTCCATCCAATATCAGAAATCTCCTGTTCGGCCTGCCTGTCAATTTTTTTATTGTTTTTCTGGCAAAAATAATGGTATGTCTTTACCAGACTCAAAGGGTATCTTTCCTTGGCAAATCCTTGCCGATTGATATGCTCTATATCAATTTGGTCTAATCTGTCTAAAGATTCTTCACCAGGAAAACCATGTTTGGTCATCACCCTGTAAAATTTATCTCGGGCGTGGTTATATATTTTATTGGTTTTTATTAAGGTATCATCCAAATCAAAAATAATGGTGTAGGTTCTATCTTCCATCTTAATCATCCTGAGAAAAAAATAAAATTATACTTTTTATTATATCCTATTTTATTTATTTCTGGTAAATATTTATTTCTGAGAAACCAGATGAATATGGTATAATTCTTTTTAAAGACAAGGTATGGAACTGAATATTCTGGAAAAGAGGAGAGATATGGCTAAAAATAGTACACTTCTTAACAAGAAAAAAGAGAAGAAGGTAAAACCGATGTGGCGTGAACTATTGGAAACAGTGGTTAGTGCAGGCATAATCGCCTTTATTATCATCACCTTCATTGGCCAGGTAACTGTGGTAAAAGGCGCTTCTATGGAGGATACTCTATTTAACAGGGAAAGACTAATATGCAACAAAATTTCTTACCGATTCTCCGAGCCTCAACATGGGGATATCGTTATTTTTAAACCCCCTATCGACCAGAACCATAATTACATAAAAAGGCTCATTGCCGTCGAGGGTGATAAAGTCAAGATAGTCGATGGTACGGTCTATCTGAATGGGGAGAAACTGGAAGAAAGCTACATTATACACCATTCCTTTGAAACAATGCCGGAAATTACAATTCCGGAAAATTCTTTTTTTGTATTAGGTGATAATCGTAATAATAGCAGTGATAGCCGATTCTGGGGTTTTGTCCCCAGAAAAAATTTAATAGGCAAGGCTTCTGTGGTTTTTTGGCCTATTAATAAAATTCGTATTCCTTAAATAAAAAATAGGTAAGGTATAAAATAATTTCCCCAAATATATAATAAAAAAAGGAGGGTTTATGAACAAGAATATTAGATTGATTAATGTTCCTCTGATATTTTTACTTATTCTGATTTTTATTTCCCCTGTTTCCTGGGCAGCTACCGAAGAAAGCCTTATTGAGGAAGCATTATTCCATTTAGAGCAGCAGAATTATCAAATGGCTGAAAACTTATTGGAAAAAGCATTATTATTAATTTGGAACAAGGCACCATTAGAACTAAACAACCTTACTTTTACAGAAGATGAGGCTGGGGGATATGGACTTTATCTCGACAGAGATAATAATCATTTTAAATCAGGAGAAACCTTCTTTATTTACGCTGAGCCAAAAAATTATACTATAAAGGAAATAGATGAAGAACTCTATGAAATTAATTTTAAAGAAGATATATACATTCTAGATATGGAAGGAGAAATTCTTTGGGGGAAAAAAGAATATCTTGATTTCCATCTAATTTCTCATTCACCCAATAAAGAGGTCTTAATTACCAATTACATCACTCAGGATAGCCCATTTCCTGAAGGGGAATATCAATTTCTAATAGTAATTAAAGACGTATTCAGTCAAAAAACTGCAGAAGAAACCATTAGTTTTGTCATTGACTGATATAAATATTCTAAGATCAGAGATAGCAGGATTGGATCATTTACTTTATGTGAACACATTATTTCCCAACTACCTCTGGCTTATAATACCCGTTTTTTTAGAATAAATAATATAATATTATGGAGGTCTTATTATGAAAACTCTGAACTCAAGCCCTATCTTTGTGCCAATTTCAATAGGGAACATCAAGCTCAAAAATAGATTAGTAGTAGCGCCTATGGTCACCGTGTATTGCGACCAGGACGGTATGGCTACCGAACGTTTTATCGCCTACCATGAAGTAAAAGCAAAGGGTGGCTGGGGAATGATTATCGTTGAGGATTATGCCGTAGATCCACTAGGTAGAGGATTTTGGACTCCTGGTTTATGGAAAGATGAGCAAATCCAATCACATCTCCAACTGACGGAAAGAATACATAAAGCAGGTGCTAAGATTATTGCCCAAATCTATCATAGCGGACGGCAGACTACATCTTTGGTTATTGGAGAGCAGCCTGTCTCAGCCTCCCCATTACCAGATCCCATTTTGGGTCAGATTCCTCATGAATTAACCATTTCTGAGATCAAAAAAATTGTTTCTAAATTTGGCAATACTGCTTTACGGGCTAAAAAAGCCGGCTTTGATGGTATTGAAGTCCATGGCGGTCATGGCTATCTGATTGCTCAATTTATGTCTAAATACTCCAATAAACGCTGTGACGAATATGGCGGTTCCCTGGAGAACCGCATTAAGTTTCCTTTAGAAATAGTAAAGGATATCCGGGAGAAATGTGGAGCTGATTTTATGATTGGTTTTAGAATCTCTGGAGATGATAAGGTTCCAGGGGGAAGAACAATTGAGGAGACAAAAGCCATAGCTATTCAGTTAGAGAAACATGGTGTTGACTTGCTGCATATTTCGGCAGGGACCTATGAAAGTGTATGGGCAATCATACCTCCCCTAAATATTAACCCGGGTTGGATAGTCGATTATGCTGAAGAGGTAAAAAAAGTAGTAAATATCCCTGTTATGACTGTAGGAAGAATAAATGATCCTTTTTTAGCTGAGAGTATTTTACTCTCTGGAAAGGCCGATTTAGTTGCTATGGGAAGAGCATCTTTGGCTGATCCCGATCTACCAAACAAATTTGCACAGGGACAGTCTGATGATATCAGGCATTGTATTGGGTGCCAACAGGGCTGCCTGGAAATTTTATTTAAAAATGAACCTATTCGCTGTCTAGTAAATCCTGTACTGGGTTTTGAATATTTGAATGAGTTTAAAAAGACTGATAACCCCAAAAAGATAACGGTGGTAGGTGGTGGACCGGCTGGCCTGGAAGCTGCCAGGACTGCGGCATTAGCCGGGCATAGAGTAACACTTTATGAAAAAACCGATCATTTAGGCGGACAATTTGCTGTAGCAGCCATACCACCATCCAAAGGCGATCTTTCAGCTATTGTTTCTTGGTTAGCCCATCAGGTGAAAAAACTTGGTGTCAATGTGATATTTGATACTGAGTACACCTCTGAAATATGCACCAGGGAAAACCCTGATTTAGTAATTGTGGCTACCGGGTCTGTCCATTGTACGCCAAAAATCACTGGCATAGATAGAGAAAATGTCGTCACTGCTACAGAGGTATTACTGGGTAAAGTAAGTACTAAAGATAAGGTGGTAATCGCAGGAGGAGGTCAAGTAGGGTGCGAAACAGCAGTATATCTTGCCTCACTGGGGAAACAGGTTACTATTGTGGAAATGCTGCCTACTCTGGCTAGCGATGAAGAATTGACCCGTCGCATATTTTTAATGAAAGCTATCAAAGACAGCGATATAGAGTGTTTTACTGAAACTAAGATTAAGGGAATAGATGTGGAATGTGTACAATGCGAGACCTGTAACAAACCTATAGAGATTACTGCAGAAACAGTAGTGCTGGCGTTAGGAATGCAACCTGTTAATACTCTTGCTAAAGAGCTTGATGGCAAGGTACCAATAAAGGTTATAGGCGATGCAGTAGAGGCAAGGGATGCCCTTGAGGCAATAAGAGAAGGATTTTTAGCCGCTTGCCGGGCTTAGTTATTTCTTTTAACAAAACGATGGCAGGATTATAAGATAAAAAAAGAGAGGATACTTGACCTGACATCCTCTCTTTTTATTTATTCTATAGATAGCGAAAGAGGTATGGAATCTAACCTATTTCTAATTAGACTGGTTTTGAGATACATTTATACTTTGACACAAAGTGAAATTATAGATATACCTCCTGTGCAGCCAGAATGCCATGCTCAGATATTTTATACCCCTGGCTTTGCAAGATATTCTCTAACGCAGCAAGTAGTAGCATAACATTATCCTGGGAGCAAGAATAGCCCATCAATCCAATACGCCAGGCTTTTCCCTTGAATTTCCCCAACCCTCCTCCGATTTCAATCCCATAATCCTGTAATAGTGCTCTCCTTACCATAAGGTCATCAATACCTTCCGGTATATAGACAGAATTTAGCTCTGGCAAACGATAGGTCAATGGTGCTACCATCTGTAATCCCATGGCCTCTAATCCTGCTACCAGTGCTTTAGAATGCAGATGATGTCTTTCGAAACGTTGTTCCAGACCTTCTTCCAAAACCAGACGCAATGCTTCTCTCAAGGCATAGGCCATACTGATGGGAGCAGTATGATGGTAAAATCTCTCTTTACCCCAATAGCTCCCCAGCAT
>JAKPKS010000121.1 GCA_029553585.1 Candidatus Atribacteria bacterium
TTACTGTATCATTAAGGCCACCAACATTACGGACAATGGGGACACAGCCATAACGCATAGCAATTAACTGATTAAGACCACATGGTTCGTGATGAGACGGCAGAAGAAGACAATCACTTCCTGCATAAATTAATTGTTCAAATTGCCAATAATCATTATATGGAAGAAAAACTAAACGTTTGGGGTATTGCTTCTGCCACCCTTTTAATTTATCAACATAATAAGCATCGCCATCACCTAAAATGATCAGTTGAAGTTCTTGTTTTAATAGCCAGTCCATAATACCCATAATAAGACTAAAACCTTTCTGAAAGGTTATGCGGGAAGTTGCACAAAATAAGGGCGTCTCTTTACTTACCTGCAATCCTAATTTTTCCTGTAAAACTAACTTGTTAGTGGCCTTACCTTCACTGGCTGTATGCCAATCATATTGCTTAGGCAGACTTTTATCACTAGCTGGATTATAATCAAAATAATCAATCCCATTAATAATTCCAAAAAGACGGTCAGCACGATTACGCAGGATGCGGTGTAAGTTTTGGCCAAAATGCCGGGTCATAATCTCTTCCCGATATTGTTCACTCACTGTATTAATAACATCGGCATTCATAATACCCCGTTTTACAAAATTAATATATTCTAGGTCTGGATCATTAAGGGCCGGTAGTTTTTTAGTACCAAAATCCTTTTTTTCAAATGGTGTCTCCCACCAATTATGGCCAAACTGAAAAATTAGATTGTGGATAGTAAACACTGTCCGCGCTCCACGTAGAGCCGGTGAATTTTTAAACTGAGTATTCAATAATTGAGGGATAAGTCCAGTCTGCCAATCATGACAATGAATAATATCGGGCTGAAATTGTATCAGCTCTAATAATCGTAAACTAGCAACATCAAAAAGGTAAAAACGAGCATTGTCATTAGGAAGACCATAAATTTTAGGACTTGAACCAAAATACTCTAATTGCTCTACAAAATAAACTGGCAAACCCTCCATTAAATAACCTTGCCAATAATTAACCTTCACTGTCTGACCACCAACATTTAAGAGAACATCATGATAAATCTCTTTAAGTTTATGAGTACTCTTGTCTATAATTTGGTTATATAATGGGGTAATAACTATCACTTCATGGCCTAAACGACAAAGAGCCTTAGGTAAACTGCGAGCCACATCAGCTAACCCCCCAGTCTTGCTGAAGGGCGCTACTTCTGAAGCGATACTAGCTATCTTTAATATTTTTCCCATAAAATTAAACTAATAAGGTTGTCCGGCTCTGAGCGGCACATAGTGCTATGGCAAGACCATCAGCTGCATCATCTGGTTTAGGAATAGCCTGAAGATTAAGTATTAATTTAACCATTTTTTGAACTTGTTGCTTATTTCCCTGGCCATAACCAACTACTGCTTGTTTTACTTGCAAAGGTGTAAATTCTAAATAAGGAATAGAGCGCTGGCCAATAGCCAGCATTACTACTCCCCGAGCTTGACCTACCCCAAAAGCAGTTGTGACATTACGGCAAAAAAACAATTGTTCAATACCCACTAAATCTGGTTTATATTTCTCTAACACTTCCTGCACCTTTTGATATAGCAGTGAAAGCCTCTTAGATAAATTTACCTTGGCTGGCGTCCTTAACGAACCATAGGCCAGACAAGTAAGTCTATCTCCCTGAACCTTAATTACCCCAAAACCAGTGTCAGCTAGGCCAGGGTCAAATCCCACAATAATACGTTGTTGAGCTGTTAGTCCCATTCAGCATTAGTATAATAATCACTAACATCCTCACAATCTTCCAGTGATTCAATAAAACCTTCTAATTTTTCTTTGTCAGCAGGATCTTGGATAATGATTTTTTCTTTAGCTACTTGCTGTAATTCGGCTACTTCAGTATTAATAGCTAAGCCTTCTAAAAAAGTCTTAACTTTCTGTAAATCTTCTGGCCTAGTATAAATAGTTATACCTTCATCTTCTTTAAAAATATCTTCCGCCCCTTGATCAATAAGCTGAAGCTCCAAGTCATCCCAATTAGTTATTTTATCTTTT
>JAKPKS010000149.1 GCA_029553585.1 Candidatus Atribacteria bacterium
AAGGAAAATCGAAGCAGGGTTCTGGTAATGAAATTAAATCCCAGGTTATCGGCCAAATTGTAATGAATAGATTGAAAACATTAGATGAAATAGCTTATGTCAGATTTGTTTCTGTTTACCGTCATTTTGAAGACGTGGGCAGCTTTTTAAAAGAGATTGATCGAATCAAGATGGAAAAAAATGAAATTGAAAAAAAACGGTAAATATTATCAAAAAAAGAGAAGGTAATCTGGCGGGACAGTGATTAAAATAAAAAATACTTGTTTTTTTTAGTATGATAATGTTATAATGTTTTTAATCTAGCTTTTTAATAACTGAGATATAATTGTTTACCTATGTTTGCTAACTTCTTTGAGCAGCAAAATAATCAGGAGGAACAATTTTCTACAGTGCAAAATTTTGAGAAATGTTTCACAACTTCAGAGCTGGCTATGCTGACTTATTTAGTGAAGATGATTTCAAATACGAAAAGCAGAGGATGATTTTCTGTCATTCTCTGCTTTTTAATATAAAAATGTTATATAAAATATACTATTAACCATAAAACAATTTAAACTAACTTGCGGAGAGTCTTGATTTATACTCTTCTCAGATAAGTTTTAAAAGTTGAAATGGCAGCTAAGAGGAACAAACTATGCGAATTCAGAACCATCCTATCTTAAACTTTCAACATAAGAATAAGGTTACTTTCACCTTTGAAGGAAATAAAATGGAAGGTTATGATGATGAGCCCATTGCCGCAGCACTGGTGGCAGCTGGCATTAAGGTCTTAAGCTATAGCCGCAAACTTAGACGACCCCGTGGTTTCTTCTGTGCCATCGGTAACTGCTCATCCTGCCTCATGAAGGTCAACGGTATCCCTAATGTCAGAACCTGTGTTACCAGACTGACTGAGGGAATGGTTATAGAAAGACAATGAGAGGAAGGATAACTACGTGAGAGAATATGATATAGTCGTAGTGGGTGGAGGACCAGCCGGTCTTGCCGCTGCTACTGTCGCAGCCCGTTTTAATGCCCATACCTTACTGGTAGATGATGGACTCCAATTGGGTGGACAGCTCATCAAGCAGACCCATAAGTTCTTCGGTTCACATGAACAGTTTGCCGGCATGCGCGGCATCGATATTGCTGCTCGTTTCATAGCAGAGATAAGGAGGCTTCCCTTCTTAGAGGTATTGCCCCAGTCTACCGTAACTGGCTACTATGAGGATGGAGTAATGACCATACTGGAAGGCTACAACGGTGGTAATCGACTCACTAAAGTCAAACCCCGTCGTATCATCATTGCCACTGGTGCCTCAGAGAATATGCTCAACTTTCTAAATAATGACCTGCCAGGTGTCTATGGAGCAGGCGCAGTGCAGACCCTTATGAATGTCTATGGAGTCATCCCTGGTAAAGGTGTTCTCATGGTAGGAGCCGGTAATATCGGTCTAATCGTAAGCTATCAGCTGGCCCAAGCCGGCATCAAAGTTGAGGCTATCGTAGAGGCTCTGCCACAGGTAGGTGGCTACTGGGTACATGCCAGCAAGGTAAGAAGACTTGGTATCCCTATCTATACCTCTACCACCTTAAAAGAGGTGAAGGGGAAAGAGGAGGTGGAAGGAGCTACCATCTCTGCCATCGATAATCATTTTAACTTTATCCCGAAAACAGAGATAGATTTAAAGGTGGATACTATCTGTCTGGCGGTAGGCCTATCCCCTCTATCAGAGCTCCTCTGGCAGGCTGGATGTGAGATGCGCTATATCCCCGAGTTATGCGGTTATGTTGCAGCAAGGGATGACAATATGAGAACCTCTCTCGAACATATCTATATAGCCGGTGATGTTACCGGTATTGAGGAGGCCAGTTCAGCCATGATAGAAGGTCAATTAGCCGGTTTAAATGCAGCGGCCAGCCTGAACCTCCCCATACCAGACTATACCGGGCTAAACCATACCTATCAGGCACAATTAGCCCAATTACGCAATAATAAGATCAGTGCCGCCATAGTAAGGGGCATACAAAAAGCAAGTATCACAAAAGGAGCAAGCCATGTCTGTATCACATAGCGGAATACCAACCCAGGATGAGATAAACACAGTTACTCCGCCGCCAGCCATCCTGAATAGGAAGCCGGTGGTAATGGTGGAGTGTTTCCAGCATATCCCCTGTGACCCCTGTGCCGCAAGTTGTCCCTTTGGGGCCATCTTGCCTTTTGCTGATATCAATGATTTGCCCAAAATCGATTATGAGAGGTGTACCGGCTGCGGTCTCTGTATCGCCTCCTGTCCTGGATTAGCTATTTTTGTAATTGATATGACCTTCTCTCAAGACAGTGCCTTACTTAAACTACCCTACGAGATGCTGCCCTTACCCAGGCCAGGCGAGATAGTCAAAGCTTTAGATCGGGAAGGACATGAGGTTGCCGAGGTAAAAGTAGAAAAGATCTTAAAGACCAAACATAAGACCTATGTAGTAAGTATCATAGTACCCAAGGAACTCGCTTTAGTGATACGCAATATCAAAGTCAAGGAGAATCACAATGGATGATAATACCATTATCTGTCGCTGTGAAGATATTACCTGGGGAGAGATCAGAAAACAGTTAGATAAGGGCTACACCACCTTAGATGAAATCAAACGTATCACCCGTGCCGGTATGGGACCTTGTCAGGGAAAGACCTGCCGCAGAGTGCTCATGCATGCTATAGCCCGTTATCTCAACAAGAAAGTGGAGGAAGTATCGCTCTCCACCTTCCGTCCACCTACCAAACCTATACTCTTAGGGATACTGGCAGGTGAAAAGAATGACTGATAAAGCTGATATTGTTATTATCGGTGGAGGGGTACAGGGCTGCAGTATTGCCTACAATTTAGCTAAAAAAGGACAAAAAAATATAGTTATTTTAGAAAAAGGTCTGGTATCCAGTGGCTCCTCAGGCAGATGCGGAGCCGGGATTAGGCAGCAATTTGGTACAGAAATGAACTGTATTTTAGCTCGCGAAAGTATGAGAATCTTTGAACAGTTAAGCGATGAGTTGGAATATGATATTGAGCTTAATCAAAAAGGGTACCTGATCTTAGCTTATACCGAAAAAGAGGTAGGGCAGTTTAAAAAAAATATTGAACTACAACATAGTTTAGGTATACCCTCCCGGCTGTTAACACCTGAGCAGGCCCGGGAGGTCGTGCCGGCTCTGAATATAGAGGAGGTACAGGCTGCTACCTTCTGTCCCACTGATGGTAATGTAAATCCTTTGTTAACTACAGTGGCTTATGCTGAGGCTGCTCAAAGGTTAGGGGTAAAAATATATCAGCATACTGAAGCACAAAAAATAGACACAAGAAAAGATAAAATTTTAGGTGTCTTAACTAACTATGGTATGATAAAGACTGATACCGTGGTTAATGCTGCCGGAGGATACGCCCGGGAAGTAGGGGAGATGGCCGGTCTTGATATCCCGGTATACCCTCAAAGACATCAAATAATGGTTACTGAGCCCATCGATCCCTTATGGGAACCGATGCTGATGTCTTTTTCCCGTAATTTTTATTTTCAGCAACTTCCCCATGGCAGTATTGTTGGTGGATATGGTGACCCGGAAAATGAAATTATAGGCCATGATTTAGAAACGAGCTGGCAATTTGCGGTTACTATGGCTAAGAAGATGACTGATTTAATCCCTGCTTTAAAGGATGTTCGGGTGGTACGGCAGTGGTCTGGTTCTTACACTATGAGTCCTGATTCACAACCGATACTGGGTGAACATCCGCATTTAAACCGGTACTTTATGTCTTTAGGGTTTAGTGGGCATGGATTCATGCTGGCACCGTTTACTGGAAAGGTAATAGCAGAATGTATTCTGGAGGGTAAAACCCCTTTATCTATAGAAAAATTAGATATCGCCCGTTTTGAACGGGGTGAATTGATTTTAGAACCCTCTGTGGTCTAAGTACAAAATTTGTTAAAAAGCATTTTTTAAGTAAAAGAACCACTATTCAGCAAGTTATTCTGGTAAAATAGACGAAACAGAATGTCAATTGAAAGGGGAGGTGATGCTGATAGAAGAAATGAGCCTAACTCGTTGTTCATATTAATATTATATAAATTATAAGGAGGAGATTATGAACAGAATTAAAAGCATTTTTACTTTAATGATGATTTTATTGGTATGTTTCTCTATCAATGTTTTAGCCCAGCAACCACCGGTGGTGATTGGGCTACAGGGACCTCTGACCGGTCCTGAGGCAATTGAAGGAGAAATGGCTAAGCAAAGTGTGGAGACTGCTGCCCGAATGGTTAATGAAAAGGGTGGGGTTTTAGGCGGCAGGATGATAAAGGTTGAATTAGTCGATGATGCCTGTCAACCAAAGGCTGGAGCTCTGGCTGCCATGAAATTCGTATCTATGAAAGAAGTGGTAGCTGCTATTGCAACCTATGGTTCTTCTGTGACCCAGCCGGCTTCTGATATTTATGAAAAATTTAAAAAGGTCAATATTGCCTATGGTGCAACTGTTACTCATTTATCAGAGAGAGGGTTAAACTATTTCTTCCGTACCTGTGGCAGAACAGATACCCAAGGAATATTCTTTGCAGAAAAAGTTGTACCCCATTTTAAAGCCAAAAGAGTGGCCATTATGCATGATAATACCTCTTTTGCTTTAGGTTTAGCAGAAGAAGCCCGCAATGCTGTTCAGGCTATGAGTAATGTTGATTTAGTTTATTTTGATGCCATTACTCCTGGAGAATCTGATTACACTGTTCCGTTAACCAAACTGAGAGAAACGAATCCGGAAATCTTTTACTTTACCGGATATTTCCCTGAAGCTGGTCTAATCATTAGACAGGCCCGGGATATTGGTATCAGTGCAGTCTTTGTGGGTGGAGATGCGGCTATTAATGAAGATTTCATAAAGATAGCTGGATTGGAATATGCCGCCGGATGTTTTATGACTCAAGAGGCTTTAATAGAGTATTTTACCAATCCGGAAGCTATGGAGTTTAAGGCAAAATATCAAGAGGCTTATGGAGATCTGCCCTCCAGCCCCTGGCCAGTTTATGCTGCTGATGCCTTAATGGTGCTGGCAGAGGCGATTGATAAGAGCGGTTCCACCAATTCAGACGTTCTGGTAGATTATTTGAAGCATAAAATGAAGGAATACCCAAGTATTACCGGACCAATCGGATTTGACGAAAAGGGTGACCGGGTAGGTACCGGTATCAATCTATATGAGGTTAATAAAGACGGAAGTTACTCTATAGTGAAAATATAATTATAATTTGATAAGGTAGAAGGTTAGCTTATGAAAATAATAATTGAACAACTCTTAAATGGGTTAACCATGGGTGCCTTTTACTCTCTTATTGCCATGGGCTATTCCATGGTCTATGGTGTTATGAAATTAATCAATTTTGCCCATGGTGATTTTTTTACTTTTGGTTCCTATTTAGGGTATACTTTACTGGTAATGGGAGTAGCATATGTTACTTCTACCTTAGGTGTATGGGGTGGGATGATTGCGGCTATGTTAATAGCCGCAATCGGAACCGGTATTTTAGGTATAGCGGTAGAGCGAATTGCCTATCGCCCAATTTACCCAGCTGGCAGGTTGCCCGCTGTGGTATCTGCCTTAGGTGCCTCAATTTTTATTCAAAATTCGATAATGGTTATCTGGGGACCACGACCACATGCCTATACCTCTGAGGTTATTCCAGGGTATATAATGAATATTACCGGGTTTCGAATTAACATCCTGCAGATAATTATCTTGCTGCTCTCTTTTTGCCTGATGGGAATTCTGTATTATATCGTGCAAAAAACTACTTTTGGCGCTGCAATAAGAGCTTCAGCATTAGACAGGGAAACAGCGGCTTTAATGGGAATAAATATAAATTTAATTATCTTTTTTATCTTTGCATTGGGCCCTGCTTTAGGTGGGACTGCAGGTGTAATGGTGGGTATGTATTACCGCAAGATTAGTTTTACAATGGGCTGGAATTATGGATTAAAAGCCTTTACTGCTACCATATTGGGTGGTATTGGTAATATCCCCGGGGCTATGATAGGTGGACTTATATTAGGTGTTTTGGAAATGCTGGGTTCGACCTATCTGTCTACTGCCTATAAGGATGTTTTTGTTTTTTTAGTTTTAATCTTAGTGTTACTCTTTAGACCAACTGGCATACTTGGTGAAAAAATTGCTGAGAAAGTATAGGTATAATGTATGAAATCGAGGAGTGAAAATAATCAAGTAAAAAAGTTCAGGAAAAAGGGTAATTGGTTTACCGGAATAGTGATACTGGCATTTCTGGGTTTTCCATTGGTAGTTAAAAATGATTATATTATTGATGTAGCATTTTTTTTTGGAATTTATACTTTGTTAGGCCTGAGTTTGAACATTGTCTTAGGTGAAGTTGGTTTATTTGATTTAGGCCATATGGGTTTTGCTGCTATTGGTGCCTATGCAACTGCTATTTTAAATACCAGGTTTGGTATCCCGGTATTGATCTTATTGCCCATAAGTGCTATAGCTGCTGCTATTTTTGCCTACCTGGTCTGCTCCCCTATTATCCACCTGAGAGGGGATTATTTATGTATTGTTACTATTGGGATGGGTGAGATTATTCGTTTAACTCTGATTAATAATCCCTTTGGTTTAACCGGCGGACCCAATGGTGTTTTCGGAATCTGTTTTCCCTGTATCGGAAATTTGATGGTTATCGATAGCTGCCCTAAATTTTATTACTATATCTGGATAGTGGTGGGATTAAGTGTTTTTGCTCTGATTAGATTACAACATTCTCGAATTGGTAGAGCCTGGAATTATATTAGAGAAGATGCTATAGCTGCTGAAGCGCTGGGTATTGATGTCAGATATTATAAATTGTTAGCATTTGTCTTAGGTGCTGCTTTAGCAGGAGTAGCCGGTAATATCTATGCCACCAAGCTAATGATTGTTTCCCCGGAAAGTTTTAGTTTTATGGAGTCTTGTCTCCTGTTTTGTATTGTGTTGATAGGGGGGATGGGTTCCATACCCGGAGTATTTATCGGTGCCGCAGCAATTTCTCTGTTTCCGGAAATATTTCAGACCTTTGCCCAATATCGTATGCTCATCTTTGGAGCAGTGATGATTATCATGATGATGTTCAGACCGGGAGGGGCTTGGCCCAGACAGAGGGGTGGAATTCAGGACGAAGCTATGTTAATTGGCATGGAAAATACGGAGATATAAAAAAAGAGATATGAGAGTGGCAAAAAAATGACGGAAAATAATGATATAATACTGGAAACCAAAGTATTAACCAAACGCTTTGGTGGCTTAATTGCCGTAGACCAGTTTGATTTAAAGGTAGCTAAAGGCAAGATCAGCAGTATAATTGGTCCTAATGGTGCTGGCAAAACTACAGTATTCAATGTGATTACCGGAATTTATAAGCCAGATGGCGGTGAATACTTTTTTAAAGAAGAAAAAATATTTGGTTTAAAACCTCATCAGATATTAGCCAAAGGCATTGCCCGTACCTTTCAGAATATAAGATTATTTCCCAATATGACCTGCCTGGAAAATATTATGGCCGGCCAGCATGCCCGCAGTAATTCAGGAATGTGGCAATCTATCTTTAAAACGCCATATCATCGGGCAGAGGAACAAAAAATTACCAAAATTGCTGAACAGAGGCTGGAACAGATAGAGTTATCCAATTATAAACATGAATTAGCTAAAAATATTGCTTATGGTAATCAGAGAATGCTGGAAATTGCCCGGGCTTTAGCCAGTGCTCCTGACTTATTGATACTGGATGAACCAAGCAGCGGTCTTAATGATAAAGAGACTGAAGAACTTATGGAATTTTTAGCTAAACTGCTTAAAGATGATCTAACCATACTGCTAATTGAGCATGATATGAATGTGGTTATGGGTATCTCTGATTGGGTTACAGTTATGGATGAAGGTAAAAAAATTGCGGAAGGAAAGCCGGAAGAAATATACCATAACCCAATTGTTATTGAAGCATATTTAGGAAAAGAAGAAGAGGAAGGCTAAACCTGATGGAAAATATATTAAAAATTGAAAACCTTCATATCAATTATGGTTCTGTCAAAGCTTTAAAAGGTATTTCCTTAGAGATAAATCCAGGCGAAATTGTTACTGTACTGGGGGCCAATGGTGCTGGTAAAAGTACTCTATTGAGAGCCATCTCCGGCTTGATCCCGATTCAGGAAGGAGAGATATTATTTTCCAATAAATCTTTAAGGAAGATAGAGGCTTATCGTATTGTTATTGAAGGCATTTCTCATGTACCGGAGGGTAGGAGGGTTTTTGCTACACTAACAGTGGAAGAAAACTTAAATTTAGGAGCTTTTAACCGCCGTGGTGACCATCAGCTGATTTCTGAGAGGAAGAAACGGGCTTACAGTCTATTTCCCATTTTGGAAAAGAGGAAAAATCAATTAGCCGGTACCTTATCTGGCGGAGAACAGCAGATGCTGGCCATTGGCAGGGGCTTGATGAGTGATCCCAAACTTTTACTTTTAGATGAACCATCCTTAGGATTAGCCCCTATTCTGGTACAGCAGATCTTTAAAATTATTAAAGAGATTAATCAGCAGGGAGTGGCTATCTTGCTGGTGGAGCAGAATGCCCGAAAGGCTTTGGCTATTTCCCATAGAGGTTATGCACTGGAAACAGGAAATATCACCATTAGCGGTTTAAGCTCTGACTTAAAGGATAATAAGAAGATTCAGGAGGCTTATCTGGGCGGAGCAGCTTTACAAAGAAAAATGGACAGAACAGGCTAAAGCAGGTAGAAAATATAGCGTGATTTATATCTAAAAAACCACTGACTAGATTACAGAGGAGTATAATACAAATGTGATCAGGTCATGGTTTTTTAATTTTATACGAGGAATAAGGAAAAACTGCAACAGATTAATTAAAACAGTAGAGTAATTGTTGTTTATTGAAAATCAATTGAAAAAAAGAATCTTTTTTGCTATAGTATATAAAAGTTACCAGCTATTTAATAAAGTGATTTAAAATCAGAAAAGATTAATATCAACTTTGAGATTGCTAATTAAGGATTACCCAGGAAAAGATAGCATAATATGATGACTATCATCAGAATCATCAATTATTTGTTTAGAATATATAGTTATATTATTTTAGCCAGAATATTTCTCTCCTGGCTACCTGTTGATAATGATAATCCCATTATTCGATTGATATATAAGATTACCGAACCTATTCTGGCACCTTTTCGTATTATCATATCATTTGGCGGTACAGGGATTGATCTGTCACCCATTATTGTCTTTTTTTTATTAAATATACTAAGGACATCCTTAATAAAACTTATTATTAATATATATTATCGATTTTAATGAGAAGAAAAGAGTTAGCAGGCTAATAAAATACACCACTTAGAAGAGGAGGTTAATTAATGAGAATCAGTCCCATGGATATCGAACAACAACAATTTGGCAGGTCATTTAGGGGATATAATGAAGAAGAGGTTGATAATTTTCTGGATCGAATTGCCAAAGATTATGAAGAAGTGCTCAATGAAAATGTTAAAAGCAAAGAGGAAGTAGAAAGACTGCAGGCAAAGTTAGCAGAATATTTAAAGATGGAGGAGACTTTAAGGACAGCTCTGGTTAATGCCCAGCAAAGTGCCTCCAGTATCAGAGAGGCTATGCAAAAGGAGGCCCAGAATCTAATTGAAACTGCCCAGATAGAAGCCGAAAGAATAAAGCAAAAGGCTATGCAAGAAATACTGGACACTAATAATGAGATAACCACTCTGCAGAAGAGGAAATTTCTGATTCTGGAAAAATTGAAAAATACCCTTAAACTCCATATACGTATGCTTGATGAGGAGATGGTGAAAGAATCGGATGAAGAAACAAGTAACCAGTATATTCATGATAAAACTATTGAAAACTTGAAGATGAGACTGTATCCTGAGGAAGGGCAGGGAGAAGATGTGTTAAATAAAAAAATGGAAAGAAAAAAAATAAACCCTGACCTCTAAATGTTCACTTTCAGAAAAGGTATTACAGCATTTAGTAACTTTTTTGCCAATAAAGTTGCAAAATATTTTCTTATCATATAAACTTAATTCCAAAATAGATAGTTTAGCTGCGGGAAGAACAATTATAAAGATTATATGCTCTTTGATTTTTCTTATAAATAGCTGAAAATGAGGAAGAGTAGGTTCTATAAGACCCAAAATCACCTCTAAAACCCTGGCAGAATAAGGGATAGTAATAGTAAGCTAGGGCGGTTTGTACTGTTGGAACAAAATACTGAAGGATGATGAATCCTTCAACAGAAGTTTTATAGGTTCAGGTCTAACTGATTATCAAAACTTGAAATATTGGGAATAAACCTTTTCTGTGTTTTTCTGAAACTATAAGTTAAAAAATAAGGTGGTACCGCAGGATGTAAGAACCTCTTGCCCTTTGCCGGCAAGGGGTTTCATTTTTTTAAAGGTATATAAATTATTTTTTGAAGTACTGAATATTCAAAAAATATTTAATAAAATTATTATTTAATACTATAAATTTATTATTCCACTAAGGAATAAAGGGAGCTAATTATGGATTTTAAAATGACCTTGAATTTACCCCAGACCGATTTCTCGATGAAGGCCAACCTGCCCAAGGAAGAGCCAAAAATGCTTGAATTCTGGCAGAGTATTGACCTGCATCAGAAATTATATGAAAAGTATCAGGATAGAGAAAAATTTATTCTACATGATGGACCACCTTATGCCAATGGGAATATACATATAGGTACTGCTTATAATAAAATATTGAAAGATATTGTTATTAAAAATAGATGGATGAGAGGATTTAATTCCTACTATGTTCCTGGCTGGGATACCCACGGTATGCCCATTGAACATCAGGTTAGCCGTGAACTTAAGGTAACAATCCATGATATTGAACCGGTAGAATTAAGAAAAAAATGTAAAGAATATGCCGAAAAGTATATTGATATTCAGAGAGAAGAATTTAAGAGATTAGGGGTAATTGGTGACTGGGAAAACCCTTATTTAACCTTTTTACCGGAATATGAGGCTACCCAGATAGGTGTGTTTGGAGAAATTTACCAGAGAGGATATATTTATAAGGGATTGAAAGCAGTGTTCTGGTGTCCCTCCTGCGAAACAGCGCTGGCAGCGGCTGAAATCGAATATAGTGATGAAGCCAGTTACTCTATCTATGTTAAGTTTGAAGTCATAGATGAGCTGAGCTCTATTTTCCCAGAAGCAAAAGCAGGTGAAACATTTGTACTGATCTGGACCACCACACCCTGGACTATTCCAGCCAATTATGCCATTGCCTTTAATCCTGATTTGAAATATAGTCTAGTAAAGACTGAACAGGGATACTTGATTTTAGCCTCTGGCCTGGTGGATAGAGTAATGAAAGAGAATGGAATAACCAATTATCAGGTTTTGGCTGAACAGATAGGCAGCAAATTTGAAGGTATTAAATGTCGTCATCCTTTATTAGACAGGGAGTCAGTCATTATCTTAGGTAAACATGTTACCATAGAGGAAGGTACCGGAGCAGTTCATACAGCTCCGGGACATGGGCAGGAAGACTATGAAATAGGTATGAAATATGGATTACCCATTGTTTCTGTTTTAGACAGTAAGGGATGTCTAAATGAAAATTCAGGTCCTTTTAACGGTCTCGATTATCGGGAAGGAAATAAGAAGATAATTGCTGCTTTACAGGAAAGTGGCTCTCTTTTAGGTTCAGGTAAGATAAAACACTCCTATCCTCATTGCTGGCGATGTAAAAATCCCATTCTATTTCGGGCAACAGAGCAATGGTTTGTCTCGGTAGATAAATTCAGAGAACAGTCCCTTAAAGCTATCAATGGAGTGAAATGGATTCCGGGCTGGGGGAAAGAAAAAATGTATGACCTGGTGAAGGAGAGAACCGATTGGTGTATTTCCCGGCAGAGAGTATGGGGAGTTCCTATACCTGCTTTCTATTGCCGGCAATGCCATAAGATTGTCATTACCCCTGAAACTATCAAAATAGTAAAAGAATTATTTAGAAAAAAGGGTTCCAATGCCTGGTTTAGCATGAGTGCTGCAGAGATTCTTCCCGAAGGATTTCAATGTCCCTATTGCCAGGGGACTGAATTGGAAAAAGAGACAGATATTATGGATGTCTGGTTTGATTCTGGGTGCAGCCATGCTGCTGTGCTGAAGAACAGGGAACAACTCCATTGGCCTTGTGAATTATATTTAGAAGGTTCTGACCAGCATCGGGGATGGTTTCAAACCTCGCTTTTAGTTGGAGTGGCCGCTTTTGATAATGCCCCTTATAAATCAGTCTTAACACATGGCTTTACCGTTGATGAAGATGGTAGAAAGATGTCTAAATCATTGGGTAATGTCATACCTCCCCAGGAGGTTATCAATCAGTATGGGGCTGATATTTTGAGACTATGGGTGGCTTCTTCAGACTATAAAAAGGATATCAGAATTTCCAAAAAGATATTACAACAATTAGTAGAGATTTATCGAAAAATAAGAAATACAGCACGGTTTATATTAGGAAATTTATATGATTTTGATGCTGAACAGCATCTGGTTTCCTATGAAGAGTTGGAAGAAATCGATAAACTGATTTTAAGTCAGTTCCAAAATTTGAAGAATGAGACCTCTCAGAATTATGACCATTATGAATTTCACTCTTTATATCATGATATTCACAATTTCTGTACCTTAAATTTGAGCTCCTTCTATTTAGATATAATTAAAGACAGACTCTATGTTTT
Organism: Candidatus Atribacteria bacterium; assembly: GCA_029553585.1. GTDB lineage: Bacteria > Atribacterota > Phoenicimicrobiia > Phoenicimicrobiales > Stramentimicrobiaceae > Stramentimicrobium. Next base: position 12,793 of record JAKPKS010000149.1, read on the forward strand.
AAATGCTGATTCTCTGTCCCGCAGAGCCGCTCAAACGGTTTTATATAAAATCATTAATGATCTGACCCGTCTGATTGCACCGGTGCTTAGCTTTACTGCTGAAGAGATCTGGCATGTTTTAAAGGATACTACCAATCTGGAAGAGAGTGTTTTTCTGACTGATTGGCCCTCTATAGAGCCTGCTTTGGTGCAGACTGAACTGGAAGGCAGTTGGGAAAAATTACTGACCGTGAGGAAAGATGTTTTGAAGGCACTGGAAATTCGAAGGAAAGATGGTCTGATTGGTAATTCTCTGCAGGCCCAGGTTGCACTTTACACTAAAGATAAGGCTCTTTATGATTACTTAAAACAGTTTCAAGATAAATTAGAAATGATCTTTATCGTCTCCAGGGTAGATTTACACCTGAGCCAGAATGTTGCTGCAGAAGGGGGTGTTTTTCAGGGAGAGGAGATTCCTGAACTATTTATAGAGATAAAGGTGGCACCGGGCGGGAAATGTGAACGATGCTGGAATTATTCTGAAACAGTTGGGACTGATAGCCGTTACCCCGATATCTGCCAGAGGTGTATTTCAGTTTTAGAAAAAGTAAGCCATAATTGATTTGTAAAAAAGAGAGTTCTTTCTTTTTATTTACTTTTCAGGGTGTTTTTTACCGTAAATATTTAAATGAGGAAATTATATGTCTTTTATGATAGGAGTACTATTTATTATTTTTGCTGACCAGGTGAGTAAAATATGGATAGCTGGCCATATGGAACTGGGAGAGAGTATTCCGGTAATAAATAAAATTTTTCATATAACCTATATTCAAAATCCCAGCTCTGCCTTTGGTTTATTACCGTTCAGCAACAGAACCTTCATTATCATGAATATTACAATTATTCTGTTAGGAGTAATTTTCTGGTTAAAGAAAGCCCGTCAGAATAGATCGTTGTTCTTTCCATCCATTTTGATTTTAGGAGGCGCTTTGGGTAATCTGATAGACCGTATCCGGGTAGGGAGTGTTATCGATTTTTTAGATTTAAGAGTATGGCCTATCTTTAATATAGCTGATTCGGCTATGAATATAGGGATTTTTATCCTGATTATTCATTGTTTATTTCAGCAAGAGGGCAAAAAAGAAGATAAAAATCTGGAAGAGGATAATAATTTATAGTTCCAATCACTGATTATTTAATAACTGGTAATGAATAAAAATGATTCTCAAAGAATAACTGGTCAAATTCAATATTTGCAGTCGAAAAAGATTAGATTGGATATTTTTCTGGCCAAAGGAGAAATGTCTGAACTATCCAGAAGCAGAATAAAAGAATTGATTGTGCAGGGAAATATTACCATAAATAACCAGATAGTAAAACCCAGCCACATCTTAAAATCAGATGATATTATAACCTACAGCATTCCGGATAATCAGCAATTAGATATTCCAGCCCAGGATATACCCCTTAATATCTATTATGAAGATGAACATCTGATGGTAGTTGATAAAGAAGCTGGTATGATTGTTCACCCTACCGGGAAGGTAAAAAGTGGTACCCTGGTAAACGCCCTGCTCTTCCATTGTCAGGGACAGCTTTCTGGTATTGGCGGGGTGAGCCGTCCCGGCATTGTTCATCGACTAGATAAAGAGACTTCCGGGCTTATGATGGTAGCCAAAACAGAACAGGCACACCATTCTTTAAGTCAGCAGATAAAAAAAAGAGAGATAGTAAAAAAGTATTTAGCCTTAGTGCAGGGAGAGGTTTCTGAACAGGAAGGGTGTATTGATGCTCCTATTGGCCGGGACCCCAAACATGGTAACAAAATGGCGGTTACCAGTATCGGCGGTAGAGAAGCAAAGACCTGTTTTCAGGTAAGGCAGTGTTTTGAAATGTTTACTCTGTTGTTAGTCAGTTTATATACCGGCCGTACTCACCAGATCAGGGTTCACCTTCGTTTTATCGGTTTTCCGATAGTAGGTGATAAGGTCTATGGGTCGGCATCGGCAAGTAAGAATCCCGTAGTGGTAATAGAAAGACAGGCTTTGCATTCTCATTTTTTACAATTCCGACACCCGGTTAGTCTTGAGTTACTCTCTTTTACTTCCCCTCTGCCAGCTGATTTCCAGAGACAGTTACAACTGCTAAAATCGATTTAATCCTGAATCCTCTCTTTTATTTCTTTTCTGATTTCCTCATGATTGACAGGAATGACGATACTCTTTTCTTGTGAATATATTACCTTGCCTGCTTTATCATCCCTGGGCTTCCGTAAATATTTTCTGAGGGTATACACTATTGATATACTTTCTCCATCCTTTACTTTACTGTAGTACCCTGCCAATCGAGCTGCCAGATTGAGTGTATCAGGAGGGGGAGATGGTAAATTTTGATGATTCTTTATAATAACATGGGCACCGGGTCTGATCTGGGGATGCAGCCAGAAATCATTACCTCGGGAGAGATGTGCCAGGATGTATTCATTCTGTTGTCTACTCCTTCCTGCTATAATAGCCCAGCCATCTGTTGAAATAAATCTTAAAATAGTGGGTAATTTTTTTTCATTCTTCCTGCCAGTTCCTTCTTTTTTTATTTTTATAAAGTTTAGTTCGATTAATTTCTGATTGAGGGTTATGAGTTCAGATAAAGAATCCCTGCTGGTATTCAATTTTGAAAAGAGCTCTTGTAACTGTTTCAGTGCCTGCTGGTTTGCCAGGAGCTGTTTTTTAATGCCTTTGCTGCTAGAGGCTAATTTCTTATATTTCTGAAAGAATTGCCGGGCATTTTGCCAGGGGGATAAATCAGGGTTTAAGGAAATGGTGATAGCAGGTCGGGAATGCTGGCTATAATCAGTGAGGGTTATTTGCCTTATGCCAGGCTTTATATTCCATAAATTGGCTTTCAGTAATTCACCTTTCTGTTTATACTGAGTACACTCATCAATCTCCCTCAATCTTTTTTCCAAAAACTCTTCTTTTTCAACCAGTTTATACTGTTGTTTATTTAGAATTTTGTTTATTGACTGATAGAGTTCTTGTTTTTTTTCTTGCTGGTTAAGCTGTTCATAGAGAGA
>JAKPKS010000090.1 GCA_029553585.1 Candidatus Atribacteria bacterium
GCTACTATCTCGCCTTTTTCAATATTTATGTTAATATTCTTTAAGACCTGGGCCTTTCCATACCCGGTACTGACGTTATCCATTGATAACAACATCTGACATACCCCCTATCCTGCAATCCTTTTCTCTCCCAGATAAACCCTGATTACCTCGTTGTTTTGTTGAATCTCTTCTGGGATACCAGAGGCAATGAGCTGCCCCTGATTAAGAACAATAATTCTGTCACAAATACTCATAATGACTCTCATATTATGCTCAATCACAATCATGGAGATATTTTTTTCAATTAAAAGATCTTTAATTACCTCAACAATATCTTTGGCTTCTTTGTGATTCAAACCTGCAGTAGGCTCATCAAGCAAAAGCACCACAGGCTCTAAACACAATGCCCTGGCAATCTCAACTCTCCTTTGTATACCATAAGGGAGGCCTTCTACGTATTGATCGGTAAACTCAGTTATTTGAAGCATATCTAGAATCTGGTCAATCTCTTCATCCATTTCTCTCTCTGTTTTTAAAAAAGCGGGTGTTCTGATAAGTGAGCTCATCATGGAATAATTGATTTTTTGATGAAATGCCGGCCGGATATTCTCCCTTACCGTCATTCCAACCATAAGCTTTATATTTTGAAAAGTGCGGGCAATACCGCAGGCAGAAATCAGATGCGGTGCCCAATCTGCTATATTTTTACCCTTAAAAACTACCTGTCCTGAGTTTGGCTTTAACAAGCCGGTCATTAAATTAAAGACAGTCGTCTTCCCTGCACCATTAGGACCAATAAGTCCTAATAATTCCCCTTTATTTAATTCAAAGCTTAGATTGGAAACCGCTTTTAATCCGCCAAAGTGTTTGGTTAGTCCGTTTACTTGTATCTCAACTGGCATCTGGCTTTACCCCTGATTTATAAAAATAGTACGCGGGAAAGTAATAACACCCTTTCCCGCGTCTCTTTCTTTAATTATATTTATCAGCTTTCTCTTCACGTAAAGGTGTACAAATTCAGGTTATTTGGTTACACCCATAGCCTCTAAAATTTCCGTTAAATGGCCGGTAACTTCCTCAGGTTCCATATGGGAGTAATACTTAAGCTCCCCATCTTTTATCTGTTTAAATACTACCGGCCTATTGGGCACTCTGGGATACAGTGCCGTTTCCGGATCTGGGTAAGATATGGGAACAATGGTCGTTTCAAAGACAGGCCATAGCTGCAGTGTATTCCTGATTGCCGTTCTCTTTTGTGCCAAAGTCATAGTATTCCACACCTCATCTCCCACGATACCAATAACTGCTTCGATCGATTCTAAGACTAATCTCATGGAATCATAGGCAATTGCTTCAAAACAACCAGGCTCTTTACCATATTTATCCTTATAGTCTGCTACGAACTTTTTGCCATTTTCAGTGGTGGGGTAGTCACCGGCAAACTGGGTAGAGACATAGGCTCCTTCTACCGCACTTCCTCCAACCTCCACTACGCTCACATCATCTCCCCCGTCAGTAAAGAAGAACGGGACTGTAATTCCCAGACCTCTGGCCTGTTTGGAATAAACCGGTGCATCCTGGGGCTCCGGCGGGAAGGTCACCAGGGCATCTATCTTATCCTGAATTCCCCTGATTCGGGTAAGCTGAGCAGTAAAGGTCATATCACCAGTCATATAAGATTCAATCTGCACTATGGCATCAGGGTCCTGGGTAAAGTGTTTAAAGGCATCCTGAAATGCTTTGGAGAGATAGACACTATAGGCACTGGCAGCATCGTAGAGAACTGCCACCTTTTTCCAACCTAAATTATCTGCACAGAATTTTGCGGCAGCTGCACCCTGAAAATGGTCACCATAGGCCGGCATAAAGATATAATCCCCAATCTCGGGCTGAGTTGGGGTGGTAGCCGGTCCAGTTAGGAAAACGGTGCCATTGGCCTGAAATACCGGGCCGGAAGCAGAGGTTAGAGAGTCATCTTCACTGCCAATTGCAGCCAAAACTTTTCGTTCCTCAGCCAATCTCTTTGCCGCACCGGCAATAACATCCAACTCACTCTGGCCATCAATATTTATGTATTCAATTTTGTGGCCGAAAATACCCCCTTCTTCATTAGCTAAATCTACCGCTAACTGGGAGCCTTTAATCAAAATTTGCCCGATTTGTCCACCAAAGCCGACCTGATCCCAAATTGATCCTATTAATAATGGCTCTTTTTCTTGTGCAGTTGCTAGGGAGAGGCCTACCATCAAAAAAATCAATACTATAATTACGTTAAATAACACTAAATTCAATCTTTTCATACACTTATTCCTCCATTTAAATTATTTTTAAAAATATTTCGGTAATTTATTGATATTTTTATATCTGCAATATGTATTCCCCCTCTCATTTTACATATAGGTATAGATAGACAAGGTTTGTTATTAGGTAAATGGATTTTTATGAATATGAATAAGCCTTGTTTTAAAAAGCAGATATCGTGTGGTTTGAGATATTATTTGAATAATTTGAATAAGAAGTAATCAGTTTATTATGCCGGTAGCCATAATAAGTGCGAACATACTTATTCTAAAAATAAATCAATATCAATACCACCGATGCTTATATACTCAACTACTTCAAAAAAGATTATATTAAGAAATAATATATAACACATAATTTTTTTTGTCAATTCTTTTTATAGACCCCATAAGGTTCTACACATCTGTGACTATAATTTAAAACTAAAAGCGATGTGGAAAAATGATTTTATTTATGACAGAATAGTAATATTAAATAGAGATTATTGATTCATAAGGAAATGGTAAAATTATCAACTCCGATTTTAATATTTCGATATAAGGAGGATGAAGACTATGGTGGATAAGCTGCGAGGAGGTATCATCGGTGCGGGTAAGACTTCTTTTATTGGTTTTGCACACAGGGCAGCAGCAACAATTCATAATGAGGCAGAGATTAAGGCAGGGGTATTTTCCAGTGACCTGGCCATATGCTTAGAGCGTGGGTTGGAACTGGGTATAGCAAGAGAAAGAATCTATCGCGATTGTGCCAGCATGATTGAAGGTGAAAACAGACTTTCCGCTGAAAAGAGAATCGATTTTGTCATAATTGCTACCCCCAATGCCCTGCATTGTAAAATGATAAAAGCCTTTCTGGAAAATGGTTTCCATGTAATAGCAGACAAACCAATAGGTATTTCACTTTCAGAAGCTCTGGAAATCAGGGATATGCAAAAGAAAACCGAAATGGTTTTTGCCCTGACCCATGGCTATACCGGCTATCCTATGATTAAAGAAGCCAGGCATCTGGTCAG
>JAKPKS010000224.1 GCA_029553585.1 Candidatus Atribacteria bacterium
ATGGATACATTTAGATGGCGATATAGCTACAATCGGTATCAGTGATTTTGCTCAGCATGAGCTTGGCGATATTGTTTTTGTAGAGCTTCCCGAAGTAGGACAAAAAGTAGCAGCCAGTGAACCCTGTGGTTCAATTGAAGCTGTTAAAGCAGTGGAAGACCTCATTTGTCCAGTTAGCGGCATTGTTGAGGAAAAGAATATAGAGCTGGAGGATAGTCCGGAGCTAATCAACAAGTCGCCTTACGATGAAGGTTGGTTATTCAAAGTTAAAATGTCCGGTTCCGAAGAATTGGAAAATCTGCTAACGGCAGCAGAGTATCAAAAACTAATTCCCTGACTGTAACCTTATTTCTAAAGCAATCAGTGATTACCAAGGACGGTCATTTTCTTATTATTCTTTCTGCACCCTCAGGTGGTGGCAAGAGCACCATTTTAACTGAAATTCTAAAAGTTGCCGATAATATTGATTATTCCGTTTCTTTCACTACCCGAAGTCCCCGGGGAACTGAGCAAAATGGAATTCACTATCACTTTGTTAGTGAGGAAGAGTTTCAGCAGCGTATTGCTGAAGGTGATTTTTTGGAATATGCCAAGGTTTTCGGAAACTGGTATGGCACTTCCAAAAGTTTTATTAAAAAATGTCTGGCGGGTAAGCGTCATGTGATAATGGATATAGATGTGCAAGGTGCTTCTTTTATTAGCGCTACCGATATTCCTTATGTGAAGATTTTTATTTTACCGCCTTCTATGGAAGTGCTAAAACAGCGTTTAGTTTTACGGGCAACGGATAGCGAAGAAGAAATTGCCAAACGCCTGCAAATTGCCCAAGAAGAAGTTGCCTATATTCCTCAGTATCAATATCTGGTAATTAATGATAATTTAGAGATAGCTGTGCAGGATATTTTAGCTATTATCCGGGCTGAAGAAAACCGGGTTTGCCGCTACAAACATCCTGCGGAAGATTTTATAATTTAGGAGAAAATAGATGATTAACGAAAAACTTGAGACCTTTCTGGAAAAAGCCGATATGAACTTTCTGTTCTGCCTTTTAGCGCAGTTAGAGGCATATCGCTTACTTCAATTTCCTACTTATGTAAGGCAGAAATTTGAAGATAAAATAGCCATTTTGGCTATGAACCATGTTGCTGAAAACGAAGTGCCGGATTATATTACCGAACTGGCTGAAGCAGAACTTGCCGCAGCCCAGGAAAAAATCTTTATGGAAGAAGAAAGCGCTGAAGAAGAAGCAGAAGAAACGATTGATGATTCCGAGAAATTCATAGAAGAACTTTCAGACACCGAAAGCTTTGAAGATGAAGAGGACGAAGAGGAAGAGGAAGAAGAGGAAGAAGAAGATTTTTACGACGACAACGAGGATAACGAAGACAACAACGAAAATTAAACTATGTCTGTAAATGCTTTACGCCAATACCTGGAATTCTTAAAAAATAGCGGTATTAAAGAACTTTATCTGCCGGAGAGCAATAACCAAAAACGCCTGAACGAACTTCAACACCAATATTCCAACTGCACAAAGTGCTCCCTTTCTCAGTCACGCCATAATTTTGTTTACGGAGAAGGCAATCCCAATGCCCTTGCAATGCTGATTGGAGAAGGACCCGGCGAACAGGAAGACAAAACCGGCAGACCTTTTGTAGGAGCTGCAGGTCAGCTTTTGGAAAAAATGCTGGCTGCCATAAATCTTAAACGCAGTGATGTTTATATCGCCAATATTGTAAAATGCCGTCCTCCGGGAAACCGCAATCCCGAAGCCGATGAAAGAAGAGCTTGTTTACCCTATTTGCTGGAGCAGATTCAAATTATCCAGCCCAAATTGTTGCTGCTTTTAGGATTGGTTTCAGCTCAAACCCTGTTGAATAATAATAACACTCTGGGATGGCACAGAGGGAAAATTCATTATTTTATGGATATCCCGGCTTTGGTAACCTACCATCCTTCAGCTTTATTAAGAAATCCGGAATGGAAAAAACCTGCCTGGGTGGACTTGCAGGAATTCCAGAAAGAATACGAAAAATTGCGTCTTGAAACTGTTCGCTAAGGGGTTCCAAAATTCCCTGCAATTACTAATCAATGATGTTCAGCTCTAAAAAATCCCCCTTCCCCATTTTTCTATTTCAGCTTCCTTTAGCTCTTCTCATCACCTTTCTTTTTGTTTTTTCGGCTTTAGGTTTGGAAGCCCGTTTTGCCATTTATGGCGATACCAGAAGCAATCCCGAAATTCATCGGCAAATAGTTCAGCAGATTGTTAATCACCAACCCGAGGCAACTTTTCATACCGGCGACTTGAACAGTTCGGGCAAAACGCAAAAAGAGTATGACAATTTTTTGCAGATTATCTCTCCCTTATGCCAATTTAATCGTTTCTTTCCAGCACGCGGTAATCACGAAAAAGACCTTGCCCTGTTTTTGCAGAATTTTCCTTATCTGAATGGCAGTTCATATTACACCGTTTATCAGGATAGCATTCGCTTCATCATTCTGGATAGTGTTTTAGACCTTTCCCCGGGCTCCGCACAATTCAATTGGCTGCAAAAACAGCTAAAAGTGGATATCCCTTCCCTGCTTATTTTACATCACCCGGTTTTTTCTTCCGGAGAGCATAGCGACGAGCTTGGTTTGCAGCTTTTTTTGCCTGAACTTTTGCAAAATTCATCCGTGAAAGCTGTCTTCAGTGCCCACGATCATAATTACGAGCGTTCTGAATTTAAGGGTATAACCTATATTGTGACAGGTGGTGGAGGAGCTCCTTTAAGGGAAAACAAACACGAAAATCCCTATTCCCTGGTTTTAATTAAAACCTATCACTACTTAATTGGAGAGCGAGAAGGGAAATCAATTATCTTTAAGGTTTATGGCTTGGATCATAACATCATAGACAGCTTTACTTTAAAGGATATGTAATATGTCTCATCCCAATGTCTTAGCTATTCATGATCTCTCCGGTTTTGGAAACACTTCTTTAATGGCAATCATCCCGATTATGAATAGGATGGGAATTGAAGTTACCGCTATGCCCGGAGCATTACTTTCCACCAATACCGATTATCCTGATTATATTTTGCAGGATAACACCGACCTTTTAAAAAAGACCCTAAGGCACTGGAAAAAGCTGCAGCTGCGTTTTGATGCCATTTATACCGGTTTTCTGGGTTCACCGGAACAGGCATATCTGTTGCTGGAAAATCTACCTTTCTTCATGAAAAAAGAGACAGTGGTTTTGGTTGACCCCGTTTTAGCGGATGAAGGAAAATTATACAGTTGTTACACTTGGGAAATGGTGGAAGCAATGCGCTGCCTTATTTCTATCAGCGATATTATTACCCCCAATTGGACAGAGGCAATTTTTTTAACGGGATGTAAAAATATGCCGGAATTAAACACGGGTCAGGTTCAAGAATGCTGTGCCCGATTAGCCGCTTTAAACCCAAAACATATTGTTATTACCAGTGCCCCAAATTCTCAAAGGGAATTTTCTTCAGTTGCCTATTTTGCCGCTGAAAACGATTTTTTCCGGGAATTTAAATGTAACTATGCCCCAGTTGTTTTTCCGGGAGCAGGAGATTGCTTTTCCGCAATGCTTTTAGCCGGTATTTTAAATAGCTTTGACATCGTGCAATCTATAAAAGGAACTATCGCTTTTATGCAAAAAGCAATAGAAATAAGCATCCCGGTTGTGCAAGATAGAAAAACAGGCATTGACCTTGTTTCTGCCCTGAAAAAAGACCCCCGCCTCTTCTTTTCGCACAAAGAGTAACAGCACTTATTTTTTACAAAGAGAAAAAGAGAAAAAGAGATAGCCAGGGAAAAAAGGTTGAAAAAGTTGAGAAAGTTTAGAGGGTTGAGATATCTTAAACTCCATTAGGGCGACATCGGATGGTTGACGTCCTCGTCAACCTCGCGTAAAATTCACGATGTAACCGGCTCAGGTTTTGACTTACAATTTGCACCTGCCTTCAATGTACCTGCACCCCACACATTTTTTCACTTACAACCGCTTTGTAACTGGTTTCCAAACCGAAAAATTGTGAGTTAAAACAAAAAGCCCACACCCTTCCAACCGCACTACAACTGGTTTCCAAACCAGAAAATTGTGAGTTAAAACAAGAACCTGTACGCTGGCAACCAAGCCAAACCATCCCTCAAATTCCACAATCGTGAAATAATGTTTTTTTTCACATTCGCAGAGTTGGGTTGGAACTGTTCAGAAATATTTACTTCAAGGCAAAATTCTGTTTTAACTCTAAACCGAGCTTCAGCTTTGACAGTATCGGACAAAGGATAAATTTCCTGTTGCTTCTGCAAATAGTTGCAACCACAAAAAGAATCGGTTTAGAGTCAAAACAGAAAGTGCAACCGGCGGGGAAGTTTTGACTTACAATTTTCACCTGCCTTCAATCTCTCTACACCCCACCATCTTTTTCACTTACAACCGCACTACAACTGGTTTCCAAACCGAAAAATTGTGAGTTAAAACAGAAAATTACATCCTCATATAGCTGTCTCCTATCTTCCTTACCCCAAGCCCTCAATCTACCGTTTAACATCCCTTAATCAAGCGTTAATAATTAACGCTTGATTAAGGTTAGATAAACACTTGATTTATGCTCTCAGCTTAGGGCGAAAAGCGGTCCTTAAATCTGAGATGCAGTTTACACTAAAATAGAAAATACCCGATGGCTGGTAAATAGATAAGGATAATACATAATACCAATCCCCAATTTTAAAGCTCGGGGAAAAATGAACTAACCAATCCTTGCTTTGCCAATTAACCGAAGTTTGCCAACGAACTTAATGTTTACCCGTTTTTTAGAAGATTTTTATTCAGCACTTCAGTTGCTGAATTTGTCCATAAACTATGTGGCTTTTTTATTCGGATTATTTTTACAGTGGCAAATTCCTGATGAATTATAGAAACGGTATTTTCCTTCTTCTTCAGTAACTGAACTTATTAAAAAGGGGGATACTTTTTTCCTTTACACCCCAAACTTATTTTGCATAAAAAGAGCTACCTTGCTCCAACCTGTCGCGTATTGAATTAAATTTTACAGGACTTATCCGTTATTCCCTCATCTTTTCCATTGGCTTTGAGAGACACAAAATTCAATTTCCTGGTAATCCAGTCATCTGAATAGCAATTAGTATAGCAAAAAACAGACGCAGACAACTAATTTCACCTTCTAATCTTTCTTTTCTTTGGTTGAGTTATAAACTTCTCCTTCTTTTTTGCATTAATCAAAACAAAGACCTTAGGACTACTTCACCTTTTTCTTCATCTGGTGTTACCTATTTTACACCAACCTTTGAGACACTACAATAGAAATAGAACTATGTTACTTTTTTCATTATTATTAAATATTTGAATCCTCGCAAGTAGAAATTGTATTTTTTTGCTTTATCAATCCAGAAAGGTGTATTGGATGTTTGATTATGCCTTGCAACTGCAACTATATCAACTGGTTGGAAATATTTAGCCAATATATTATAAATATTTAGACCTACAGGTATAAAACCACTTTTCTTTCTCCAATGATCTCCAATGAGCCATGCAATATATTTATTTATTTTAAGAATACGGTATGCTTCGTTTGCTACTTTTTCTAATTCTATGAAAAAAGTTTCATTTTCGCACGATATATTTCCTATGTTGTCAGGATGTTTGTTGTAATCAATATTATCTGAATAAGGAGAATCAATGAAGATTAAATCGGCAATTTTGTCTTCAACAGGTAAATTTCTGGCATCTGCTTGTTGAATATCTTCTCTAAAGGGAACTATATCAAATCCAAGAACTTTCCTATTTTCTTCCTTGCAAACATCAATAGTTGTTCCACTTCCACACATTGGATCAATTACTAAATCGCCTTCTTTTGTATATCTTTGGACAAGATTCCAGATAATAAATGCCGGAGTAACGCCCCGGTATTTATTAAAACCATGGGGTTTATCACCATAATTCTGGGTGGGGTAATCCCAAAGGGTGGTTGTCTCAAGTTCTAACTTTTTATTGTTCATTATTTAATAATCTCTTTAAATCATCTATAAAGTGCTCAAAAAGTTTAACCTTATTGCTTTCTTCTATATCTTCTTCCGTTAAAACATAACTACCATCAAGATCTGTTTCTACAATAGCTCTTCCTTTCTTAGCTGGAATCTTTTTTGTTAATGTACCATCTTCATCAGGAGTTATGAAATAAACTTTTATATGTTTTGTAACTTCGTCCTGTATAAATTTAAATTTCCAGTAACCCGTTTGTGCAATTCGTTCTCTTAAGGAAACTTTACTTGATATAACTGCAAGCACCTTCAAAGACAATGGATTGTAAATAACAATATCAACATCAGGTAAATGTAATCCAAATTCTCCATAATTAATAGCTAAATTTCTTTTAATCTGGCTTAGCTCTTTAGTTAGTTTTGTTCTTCTTTCAAGTTGATTGCCATTAATGACTTTTAATCCAATTTCTTCTACTTCATCTGTAATTATAAACTGGATTAATTTCTCAAAATTTTTCCCTTTAAATGCTCTCCAGCTTTGTTCATAATCTTTATTTGGTGTTGGATTTTTCAGCCAATCCGCTTGATGAATCTCTTTTGCTTCTTTCAATAATTCAGATATATGCTTATAAGTTTCGGCACCAAAATATTCTTTTTTTTCAAGATACAATTTTTTTAAATCTTCAAAGTTCATTTCATTTATCCTTTAATCCAATTACAATATATTCTATTGGATATGCTTCAAAATTTGCCTCATTTTTAGTAGCAAATCTGCCTGTTTTTTCATCACGCTTTTGTGGAAGAATTTTGGAGGGTATTTCTCTTTTGATTAATCTATCAAACTTAAAACCAGAATACTGCAAACTCTCAGCGAAAACTTCAGCATTTAGAATATCTATTCCCTTCAATTTTGTATCACCTATTACATAACAACATCGCCCTCCTTTTTTCATAATTCTGAAACTTTCATCAAATACCTCTTGCATATCAATGAAAAACGCTTCAATTTCTTTTGCCATTTTTTTGCTTTTATGTTCCATTTTTTCTACTATATCCTTGGCAATTAAACTCTTTAATACTCTATTTTCGTATTTCTTATATGAAGTTCCAATAAATTCCTTTTTATATTCTATAAGGTCATCAGCTAAATCAAGCCAAATTGTTGATAATTGATGAATGTCTGCATATTCATAACTTGTTACATAAGGACTGGAAGTTATAACCAAGTCCACTGTCTCATCATCTAAAGGTTGATTTTTTGCATTTCCTATTTTAATATTGAGGTATTGATTTAAATTCTCTATAACATTCTTATGAACAATATTATAAAATTCCCTATTTCCATTCTGCATCTTCATTAAATGTCTTCTGAAGGTTTCAAATGGTTTGGATGTTTTTTTATTAAAGTCCCTTGTTGGTTTTGTGCTTCCTTGAAGCCAGATAGAACAACTTTTTAAGATATGGCTGAAGGCAACAAGAAAGAAGTTTCTAATGTTTTCATCTTCTTCCTTGTAAATTACTCTTAGTATTTTACCTAACTCAATTTTATTTTTTTCTGAAAACCAATAATCAATCCTGTCCAAATGCTTTTGTGGAATCAAGGGTTCAAAATTATCACCTAAAAATGTTATCTGAGGGCTATTGAGCATTTTCAATTCAAATAAAAGATTATTAATTTTTGTTTCAAGATATTCTGGTTCTATAGGAGTAGCTTTTACTTTTGTTATTAGATAAGCAATTTTATTTATATCAGTTCCACTTACTTTAAATCCTCTTGATATACCCGTAATGATTGTTGTTCCACATCCAAAAAAAGGATCATTTATATGCGCTTCACTACAAATAATATTTTCATCAATTAATTTTTCCACCAGCTGTGGTATAAACTTTGCAGGATACCTATGATAATTATGAGTCCATTTACCTGTATCGGATGGTTTATATTCAATAAAAGACCAATCTGTGTCTATTTCTTTTGTATTAAATACCTGAATAATATCTTGAGGAGATTTATTTATTCCGCTGTTCTCATTAATATTAGGAATAGTTTCAGTTGCATCTATTCTATTGCTAAATTCCCAATTAGAGCTTCCAATTTTCATTTCTTGGGTAGTTTTCATTTCACTTTACCTCTGTTTTACTACGGAATTAAAATTTCTATATTCCCAAATTCCCAAAAGTTGGTGTTCATTCCAACTTATTGTTTCTTTGGTTCGTTGAGGGCATCTACTAACCCTCGCTTCTCACAATCTATGTAAAATAATCAACAAATTGCATTGTTTTCAGCTTGTTAATCCAAGTCAAGTTCTTTTTCATAAAAAGGGCTACCTTACTTCAATCCGTTGCGTTTTCACTTAAACTGTATAGGCATTTTTAGGATGTTTCTGTTCCTTTCCAATGGCTTTGAAAGATACAATTTCCTGGTAATCCAGTCCTCTGAATAGCAATTAATATAGAACAAAACAGACGCAGGCAACTACTTCCGCCTTCTTATCTATCTTTTCTTTGGTTGAGTCATAAACTTCTCCTTGTTCTTTGGTTCTAATCAAAACAAAGACCTTAGGACTACTTCACCTTTTTCTTCATCTGGTGTTACCTATTTTACACCAACCTTTGAGACATAACCTGCTATCATTTTATCCCCCAGATTTGTCTCTATTATTTACTTTATAATTATAATCAGAATTTTAGGAAAAGCACTTTTTATTTTGCAATCTAAGCGACAGGGAGAATTTCTCTATCGTTTTTTTTGCCTGAACAAGGCAGTGGAAAAAAAGCAGGATTGTTAGTTTATACCTTTTAAAGAGGGTGATTGATTGTTCAGTTGTAAGGGTGCATACTTTCTGTTTTAACTCACAATTTTTCGGTTTGAAAACCAGTAGTAGATTAGTTGTAAGTGAGAAAAGAAGGTGGGGTGTGGTTGCATTGAAGGCAGGTGAAAATTGTAAGTCAAAACCTCCCGCCGGTTGCATCGTAAATTTTACGAGGGGTTTACACCGCCATCGCTATCAATGTATCGCCCAAAGGGGCTTTAAGAACTTCTAAAACTTCTCGAAAACATAATTAAAGACCCAATTGATTGTACATTCCCGTATTATTATTATAGTGATGTTGAAAATTATCAACAGAAGTTTGTCATTCGTATAATATTAACTCAGAATGAGATATGCAATATATTTGCAAATTTTCGGGGGAAGGGTGGTAAAAAATGATATTAACTTATTAACCTTTTGCCTTGACAACGATTGGAGCAAATTATGATGTGCGCAATAAGGATATACTTTATTATAAAGGTGGTAAACAATGGATAGAAGGACATCAAAAACCCTGAATACAAGTTACCATCAAAATTGGGGACTGAAGTATTTAAGGGAAATAGTTCTTCTTCAGGATGCAAAAGAGAACCGAAAAAATAGCACCTTCAGGATGAAGACAAAACTTATTTTCATATTTCTTACTATGCTTGTTTTTTCACTCAACTTCTTAACTGCACAAACCTGGAATTATTTCAAATATCAAACCTTTACTCAGCTTGCAGATACAGGTACTAACTATCAGGTTCGCTTTACAGTCCATTACGGGAACGGAACGGATAACGGAGAAAATGTTTATTTAAATAGTAACTGCCGAACAGATTTTGGTGATCTCAGATTCTTTGAAGGAGCCACTGAACTTGACTACTGGATGGAATCCAAGACGGATAGTGATAATGCCGTTTTCTGGGTGGAAATTGCCGGTGACTTAAGCACTGCCAATAGAACAGTAACCTTAAAATACGGCAATTCTTCTGCTGCTACAACTTCCAATGGACCAAACACTTTCATCTTTTTTGACGATTTCAGTAATGGTTTAAGCAAATGGGCTCAAGAAGTTATTTCTGGAACAATTTCTATACCAAGTGGAGAAAATTTTGTTCGCTGTGGCGGTGGAACATCTGTTTCACCATGGGGTCATACTGTATTAGGTTCATCTGCAACTTATTCTGGATTTGCCAATAATGCAGTAGAATATAGATATCTTGTAGCAACTGATGCGATCTGCGAAGTTGGCATAAGAGGTAATTATACAAATAATACCGGCTACAAGGGCAGAAGTGATGCCAGAAAATATAATTATGGTGGTTCTGGAATTTTAGATTCGCCTTATCAATCACCTTGGAACTTTCTATCTGACGCTGGAGAAGATTTAGACCCTCCCACAGTAAATGTTTGGTATAGGGGAACTTTTACTGCATATAACTCAAATTTGAAATTATATCGCAATGGGATTCTAAAACGCAGTTCTACTTTGGGAACTTATACAACTGCAGGAGAAATATCTTTACAAAATCACGAAGGTGATCATACGGATTATGATTGGGTAGCAGTAAGGAAATTTGCCGGTTCAGAACCTGCGCGGGGTAATTGGGGTGGAGGCAATTTTTGGCAATATGCAAAAGCACAAACTATAAATCTACTTGCAAATACCGGAACAAACTATCAGGTTCGCTTTACAGTTCATTACGGAAATGGAACTGATAGCGGAGAAAATGTTTATTTAAATAGTAATTGCCGAACTGATTTTGGTGATCTCAGATTCTTTGAAGAGAAAACTGAACTTGACTACTGGATGGAAACCAAAACGGATAGTGATAATGCCGTTTTCTGGGTGGAAATTGCCGGTGACTTAAGCACTGCCGATAGAACAATAACCTTAAAATATGGCAATTCTTCTGCTACTACAACTTCTAATGGACCAAATACTTTCATCTTTTTTGACGATTTCAGTAATGGTTTAAGCAAATGGACTCAAGAAGTTACTTATGGAATAATTTCAATACCGAGTGGGGAAAATTATGTTCGTTGTGAGGGTGGAGTACATGATTCACCCCACGGTCATACTGTTTTAGGTTCATCTGCAACTTATACTGGATTTGCCAATAATGCAATAGAATATAAATATCGTTTAGCAACTGATACAATCTGCGAAGTTGGTATAAGAGGTGATGAAACAAATAGTAAAGGTTACAAGGGAAGAAGTGATGCTAGAGCTGGGGAAGGTTCATCAATTTTAACTCCCCCTTATCTTGGATGGGATTTTTTATCTGATGCGGTTGCAGATGGTAGTGCTCCCTCTATAAATACTTGGTATAGGGGAACATTTACTGCATATAACTCAAATTTGAAATTATATCGTGATGGAGTATTAAAACGCAGTTCTACTCAGGGAACTTATACTACTGCAGGAGAAATATCTTTACAAAATCACTATGGTTCTTATACTGATTACGATTGGGTAGCAGTAAGAAAATTTGCCGATTCAGAACCTACGCGAGGAAGTTGGGGTAGTGAACAATCCCTGAATAATCCACTAATTGAAGTTAGCACTACTTCTTTAACTAATTTCACTTATGTGCATGGTTCCGGTCCATCTCCTATTCAAGATTTTACTGTAACTGGTTCAGACCTATCGGCAGATATAAGTATTGATGCTCCCTCTGATTTTGAAATCTCACTTCAACCAGGAGCTAATTTTACTGCCCAAGATCCCATAGTTTTATCCCAATCTAAAGGTGTAATTATTCCAATAACAATATATGTGCGTTTAAAGGCAGGGTTGAATAATGGAACTTATACTGAAGATATTAATATAACTTCCACAGGAGCTACAGATAAATCTATATCTTGTGCAGGTGTAGTAACTGCAAATTATCCTGAAGATACACCTGTAGAAGAAAATGGTGTAACTATTACAGTAAGTGGAGGTGATGCTAATAAAGGTAGTGGAACTATTCCTGAAATTCCTAATCCCAATATTACAGAATATCTTGGTTTTACTTTTCTCTTAGACGATAGTATAAATGACTGGCAAATAAAAATGGAGACCAGTTATACTTATGGAGCATATTATCAGAATAATAATTGGTCTTTAGGTAATCGTGATGGAGATTATATAGTATTTGATATTTACTTCAGTAAAGGGAAAGGAGATGTTGAAATTCCAGTTATTTTGAGCGATCTTGATCCTACTTTACCTGTGGAACTATCTGCTTTTACCCTAAATCTAAATTATCAGCACGGAGTTAATGTAATGTGGGCTACCCAATCGGAAACAGGATTAAATGGTTTTTATGTGTATCGGGGAATAGTTGATGATTTATCTCAAGCAGTTATTGTTAGCCCTTTAATTCAGGGAACTAATACTTCTCAATTGCATGTGTATATGTTTACTGATAAAGAGATGAATGAACCTGGGATATATTATTACTGGCTGGAAGCACAGGATTATGATGGTTTTGTTACATATTATGGTTCCAGAAGTATAGTTTATGAAAACGGCAATAGTGGAACTCCGGAAATTCCTTTAGTTACAGGAATCCGATCCCTTTTCCCCAATCCTTTCAATCCTGTTGCAACTATTATGTATGAACTAAGTCAACCGGCAGAAGTGAAAATAGATATCTATAATACCCGCGGTCAAGTAGTGCATAATTTTGCCTTGGGACAAAAAGAAAGAGGTAGTTATAAACTGCTTTGGGAAGGTGACGATAATTATGGTAATCCCTGTGGAAATGGTATCTATTACATCAGAATGCAAGCAGGGAAGGAAATTTCCATCAAAAAAGCAATACTGATGAAATGAAGATAGGATTTCAGGATAAGGATTTTAGAAACGAGGATTTCAGAAACGAGGATTTAAGGATTTAAGGATTAAGAGGATAAATTTAACAGAGGGCTGAGGGCTGAGAGCTGAGGGCTGAGGGCTGAGAGCTGAGGGCTGAGAGCTGAGGGCTGAGAGCTGAGGGCTGAGGGCTGAGGGCTGAGGGCAGAGGGCTGAGGGCTGAGGGCTGAGAGCTGAGAGCAGAGAGAAAAAAAATAGGTCTGGAATGAACAGGATTATAGGGATTTGAGGGATTTATAAACTTAAATATGCTTCCATAAATGATATAAACAGCTAAGTTTTTGCTTACCATCTTGTCACCTTCTCTTTTCGGTGCTTTCGGTGTCCTCGGTGGCTAAAAAATGCGGAGGAACGGTGTCCTCTGTCTCGCCATCTCGCCATCTCGCTAAATTCATTCTCAATTCTCCATTCTCAATTTATTCTCTTTTTCTCTTTTTCTCTTTTTCTCTTTCTCTCTTTGTAAAAAAATCAATTTCGCCATCTCTCTCTTCCCGTCTCGCCAACTCGCCATCTCGCCATCTCACTAAATCCATTCTCAATTTTCAATTCTCAATTTATTCTCTTTTTCTCTTTTTCTCTTTCTCTCTTTCTCTCTTTGTAAAAAAATCAATCTCGCTATCTCTCTCTTCCCGTCTCGCCATCTCGCCATCTCGCTATTTCGCTAAATCCTTAAAATCTGTGAGAGGTAACCATTTAATGGATCGGCACATTGACCGGGCTATCGCCTAAAATATTGCCAATATAATCAGTTGTATCTGGTGGAACGGTCTTTGTCTCCGCTTTCGGAGTTGGAACATTATTCGTTTGGGGAATGGCTTCGCTAATTGCCCGCAGGCGTTGACGCAAAGTATCCGGTTTTGTTTCTTCTTTTTCTTCCGGGATAATAACGGCAGTGGAATCGGGCTTATTAGAGGCAAAAAAATCGGGCATTTTCAACCAGTTTTGATTATAAGCATACCACAAAATGGAGCCAAGGATAATAATAATCAATAAAATACCAATCAGCCACATAAAGTTTGTGGAAAGCATAATCTTTTTTTCTTTCACAGGAGTTGCGGGTTGGAATTCCGGTTTGGCACTTTCCGGTATTAAACTGGAAAAAGCATTCATTACGGAATCCACATCCGCTTCCAGAAAACGGGCATAGTTATAGACCAATGTTTTAGCAACTCCATAGGGACCAAGTTCGGCAAAGCGATTTTCTTCAATTGCCTTTAT
>JAKPKS010000239.1 GCA_029553585.1 Candidatus Atribacteria bacterium
TCCGCCAAGGGCACAGGCATATCTGCCAAACCTGGTCTTTACCAGGATAAATTGCCAGATAGCTACCAGTACAAGGAGCAGAATAACTGGAAAAGGTATGGGGCCTAAGTAACCAGTCCCGATATAGGCAAAACTACGTCCTTCTACATAGAGAGGATAGCCCCCGGTATAAAGATAAGCCAAACCCCTTACTATGGTCATAGTGCCCAGTGTGGCAATAATGGCGGGAATATGAATTTTTGCCGCTAAGAAGCCATTGATAAAACCGATAATAGCACCGATTATTAAGACTGCCAGTATTGCTAAGCTCCAGTGCATATAGCTTTGCAGACCTACACACATTGCAGCAGTCAACACCAGAGTAGAGCCAACCGAGATATCAAAACCGCCGCCGATTATCACAAAGGTAGTGCCTATCGCCATAATGCCGATAATGGAGCCTTGCCTGAGCACGTTAAGGATATTAGCCCAGGATAAAAATCCCGGTGTGATAATAGATAATAGAACACATAATAATAAAAATATAAATAAGATGCCGTTTTTACTGATTATAGACCAGGTTGTTTTTAAGTTTAAATTTTTTTCCATAATTCCTTCTCTATAAAATATTAAAGAGTTTAAAGCTGTCAAGAACCCTCTTCTAAGATAGTCCTCATAACCTCTTCCTGGCTGACTCCCTGACTGAATTGTGCCGATATTCTTCCCTCACTTAAGATGAGTATGCGGTCTGAAATATTAACCACCTCAGCAACCTCTGAAGAGATAAAGATAATACAAACACCTACCTCAGCTAACTTGCGCACAATGCTATAGATTTCTACTTTTGCTTTTACATCAATTCCCTGAGTTGGTTCATCCATAATTAATACCTTTGGCTCGGTCTGCAGCCATTTGGAAATTGCTACTTTTTGTTGATTGCCGCCACTGAGATATTTAGTAATCTGTTTCAGTCCGGCAGACCTGATATCTAGTTTTTCCACTGCCTCTTTTACCACAGCAAATTCTTTTTGGGAAGAAATTACCCCGTTATCCGCAAACTGCTTTAAGGTAGGAAGAGTAATATTTTTATATAATTC
>JAKPKS010000108.1 GCA_029553585.1 Candidatus Atribacteria bacterium
TCATGATAGTTAAGCCCCAGTTTGAATGGTGCGCTATTTATTAAATTAAAAAGACCTTTGGATGAAACAAACTTAGGCATATATTTTCCGTAAACAAGATTCTTTGCCATATATATATCCCTGTCATAGCCTGCAAAGAGCTCATCGCCCCCCATACCTGATAAAATCACCTTGACATGCTTTCTAGCCTCTTTAGATACAAGATAGCTCTGAAGCATCCCTATCGAAGGCTGCTCTGAGTGATACACTGCAAGGGGCATCACTTTCAGTAAATCATTTTCAACCATTATCTCGTGATGATCAGTTCCGAAATAATCGCTAACTAGCCTTGCAGAGTCAAGCTCGTCTGTAGGCTCTCCAAATCCTAAGGTATAAGTTTTAATCTTTTGGAATTTGGATGCCACCCCAACTACTGAACTTGAATCAATACCTCCAGAAAGAAATATCCCCACAGGGACATCTGCCATTGTGAGCCTTCTTCTGACTGCATCTTTAAAGAGCTCCTGAATCTGCTTCACATAATAATCAATGGAATTATTGGACTCTGTTACCTCTAGCTTCCAATACCTATTGATAGAGATTTCTCCATTTTCATAGATTAATGTGTGTCCAGGCAAAAGCTTTTTTATATTTTTGAAAAGGGTTCGATCATGCGGTATAAACTGGAGGTTAAGGAGATAATTGAGTGAAACACCATCGAGTTCAACCTTTATTTTTTTATAGTTCAGTAAAGATTTAATCTCAGATGAAAATAATAAAATCCCATTATTAAAATAATAATGCAGCGGTTTCTTGCCAGCTGGATCAATAGAGAGCATGGCCTTTTTTTTAACTGAATCCCATATCACAAATGAGAACATCCCCAACAGTTTTTTTGGAAAATTTTCGTCGTACTCCTCATATAGATGTACCAAAACTTCCGTATCACTATTAGAGTAGAAGATATGCCCACTTTTTTCTAACTCTTCCTTTAATTCAGGGAAATTGTATATCGCACCATTAAAAACGACCCATACAGTTTCATCTTCGTTATGTATGGGTTGATGTCCGCCATCAATGTCTATAATCGAAAGCCTTCGATTTCCCAAGGATGCCCTATTATCGGTATAGCTTCCATGATCGTCAGGCCCTCTGTGGTATAGAGAATCGAGCATTTTATTTAACAGCTCTTTATCCTCAAATCCGAAAAATCCAGCAATGCCACACATTAGAATTCAAAGATAGTAATATAAATAAAATTTAAAAGAATATCCATTAGAATATCAACATAAGAATAAGACTAATATTATGTATAAAATGATAT
>JAKPKS010000275.1 GCA_029553585.1 Candidatus Atribacteria bacterium
GCAGAGGTAAGTAATAAATTTTTTAAATCAGCCATAAACATAATCAGAACCAAAGGATTTATATTAGGAATAGATTTATTTTGGGAAACTACAGATTCTAATTGCAGCAGTACATGATAAGTCTTTTTAAACTGTTTGTAATACACTACATAGCTTTTGAGAGGTTCTATCAAGATAAGATCTGAACGGCTAAGATCACCATATTTATGGCGGAGATTATCCTCCAGCTCTTTCTTTATAGCTCTCAAATCTGCCTCTCCTGCCTCACTCACCTGCACCTTTTTAAAGAGTATGGCACCTACCCTTGCTCCAGGATAAGCCGCTCTCAGCTTTTCAGTTATCTGTAACATGGTATTTCCTCTTCCAATCTTTTTCTTTTTACTTAAGTTAATTCAGTTAAGACAATTAAAACCAACCATAATACATCTAAAAAGTTTTTTTGTTTATTTGAGCCATAGACTTAGCAGAAAGTAGTTTGCAATGGCAATAACTGCCAGACCTAAGAAAAATTTCCAATAATCTTTATAAATACCCACCGCCGGTATTTCCAAATATTCACAGGTAAAAAGCTGACAGAGGTGTAATGGTGAAAAATAATAACCCATAAAAGACAGGACATAGGTAAAATGGGAATAGAGTAAGAGGCGGTTATTTGTAATGGGAAGGGTTACCAGTATGGGCAGCACTATGCCTAATGCAGTAGGCTGAAAGCCGGTGGTCAGCCCAAAAAATAAAGAGATAAAGGCAATACCAAGCAAGATAGTTTGGGGGCTGTTAAAAATTAAAGAGAGTAATGCAGAGATTGAATCAAATTTTTCAATAACTCCTTGAATCAGATAAACGCCAACCAGCGCTAATAATATTTTGACATTAAAAGACTGTACCATATCTGGAAGAAAAGTTTTGGTTGGCCGCAGAATATAAAGCATCACAAAGTTAGCTATCATTCCGATATAAAAAGGAATATTGAATAGAACATTTAAAATTACGGCTAAATATACCGGTGCAGTATAGAGAAGCAATTTTAAAAGGTTTGGCAAGGTTGGTTC
>JAKPKS010000005.1 GCA_029553585.1 Candidatus Atribacteria bacterium
TATCCACAGTAAATCCTCCACTCAGACTTACATCCTTTGTATTGTACTGGGATATTGACACATCTCTGTTTAGACCTTCAATTCCGGTAGTGCCCTCTGCTGCATCCCTTACTATTATTGTCCCTTCACCTATTGTCGCAAAATTTGTCTGTCTTTTATCTGTAAACCCGTATGTCGCGTTTACACTGCCGGTTAAGTTATCCGAACCTATACCGCTTGCATTGACTCCGCCGCCAAGATTGTTTGAGCTGTCCTTATCCTTTATATGACTATACTCTAAAGTACCCGTGTCAAGCTTTAATTTATCTCTATCTGATGCTATTACGGCTCCTTTAAGGGTACTCTTATCCTCTACATATATATCTACATTTCCACCTGTAAGACTGGTCTGCTCCGTTACCCATCTTTTGTTTCGGAAAATTTACTAACTTATTTTTTTCCCTATTTCTTTCCCGCTCCCATTGAAGCGAAACACGACAGGCTCACTAACCACCTGGTCGAAGTGCCTGAACCTGTTCCACCCCGCACACCGCATCATTGTCGCAGCCCGTTCGCTTGCGGCCGCTCCTCTCCATCCATGGAGCCGCGGCACTTGGACATCCTTGTCATTCGCACATCGCCGAATCTCTGTATCAGAAACTTTATCTAACAGTCGGCGACGTCGCTTAACTCAGCCATTATGCAAAATGCGGGATTGTTGAAAATGAATTAAATTCAACCTATCTATAAGCATTTATGCATTTTTTACTTTGAAGAATCCTTATACTCCAGTTCTTCACATCCATATTTGCATTCATATTTATGTTTTATTCTTTCCTTTACTGTTCCTTTATCATTATATTTAATTTCTTCGCCACAGTACTCAGATTGCCATTCACCTTCTGAGGCATCATAAACCTGTGTATAGCAAGCTTCGCTTATTAATACACCTTCTTTATTATATGTTTTCCATTTACCATAAGCTCGCCACTCAAACCTTTTATTTCCTTTTCGATATTTATTTTCTAATAATATATTTTGACCAATTACACGGATTTTTCCATTTTCAAAATAGCTAATTTCTTTCATATGCTTTGCATCAATTTTAATTCTATTAACCATTATTTTTCCATCTTTATACCATATATTAGATCCGCCAAGATATTTGTCAGATAAATACCAACTTTCCATAAACCATTTTGCTTCATTTGGTACATTTTTAGGTTTTAAAGGAATAACCTGAGTAATTCCAACACATTCATAAATAAAAAGAAAAACTATACAAATTTTTTTCATCTTTTCTCTATCTCACAAAATTCATAATTTTTTATTTTCCTATCTCTACATGTTTATGCCCTGTGTGCTTATAATTTCTTTTTAATTTTTCACTATTCTTCTTATCTAAACCTTTAGTTTGTACATAAACATCAAATTTATCCGTTTTAAATCCTCTATCATTAACAGCACCTACATCTTTATATTTGTCAGTATTAATTAAATTTTTATAATTTTCATTTCTTATCTTATCTATTATCATATCGGGACCTAAAACTTTAATACTGTTAGGTTTATTAAGAAAATTTTCATCAAATGTTTTATTTAAATTTTCGATTTTATTATTCCATTTATCCCATTCACCAGTAGTTGCATCATAATTCTTATATGCCGGTATAAAAATATATTTATTATTATCGTTTATATAAAATCCTGTAATATCAGCACCTCGTCCTTCTATATGAGGCTCATTTAAATTATGCATCACAGAACTTATTCTAATACCATTGAGTTTTGTTTCATAAACAGCTTTAGTTATATTATCCCATAGTTGTGGATCAGACTGCGCTATTTTTTCTTTAGTATTTGTTGAATTTTTATCAAGGTAAATTTTAACACCATTTATTTCCGTTTCATAATGTGTTCCATTTTTATCTTTTATAATTTTAAAATTATCAGTAGCTTGCTGGATAATATCACTTTTATTGCCACCCTGTCCGAATCCATAAGCATTTCTTAACTTATTAGCTTCTTCAACGGATAGATTTCCTCTTTGTATTGCAATCTCAACATCTTCACGCGTAATTTGCTTACCCATAAAAGAAACTTCTTTATGTCCTATCGTAGGTTCGCCATTTTCATCAGTTGTAATAAATAAATTATTCTTTAGATAAGCGCTATAAGAGGTTGTAGTATTTCCTTCGTCGTTATATGCCAATAAAACTTTTTGTACTTCTTCTGATTCCCACATTCTTTGAAATTTGGCATTTAGTACATTTGAATCAGTATCAAGTCCAAACTCACCGTAAGAAACCAGGTTCCCTGTTTTCTCAACAATAACCTCTCCCTGTTTCTTAAGCTCAACTGCACCTGCTATTATTTTATCATTTCTCTCATCAACTTTTTTATATACTTCTTTTACTTCTTCTACTATTTTTTTACAATCTGCTGCGATTGTATCCTTCGGATTTTCAATCAGTTGTTCAACCTTATTGACCGTATCCTTTACCAGATTAATCGTTGCCGCATCCACAGTAAATCCTCCACTCAGACTTACATCCTTTGTATTATACTGTGATATTGACACATCTCTGTTTAGACCTTCAATTCCGGCAGTGCCCTCTCTTGCGTCCCGTACTATTATTGTCCCTTCACCTATTGTGGCAAAATTTGTCTGTCCCTTATCTGTAAAACCGTATATCGCGTTTACACTGCCGGTTAAGTTATCCGAACCTATACCGCTTGCATTGACTCCGCCGCCAAGATTGTTTGAGCTGTCATTATCCTTTATATGACTATACTCTAAAGTACCCGTGTCAAGCTTTAATTTATCTCTATCTGATGCTATTACTGCTCCTTTAAGGGTAGTCTTATCCTCTACATATATACCCACTCTCCCGCCTGTAAGACAGGTCTGCTCCGTTACCCATCTTTTGTTGCCACTCGATATTTTGCCGTTTGCACCGCCGCTGCTGCTGTTACCGCCGCTCATGCTTACGCCTATTGTATGCAAACTGTTTTCGCTCTTATCCTGCAGTGATTCTACGGTAAGGTCCCCGCCGATATCAAGCTTCAGGCTGTTCTCTGCTGTTACTACACCGCCTTTAACTGTTGTATCAGCTGTACTATTTATAATTATGTTTGCAGCATTAAGGTGTGAATTTGTAT
>JAKPKS010000027.1 GCA_029553585.1 Candidatus Atribacteria bacterium
CCTCTGATTTGACTATGGGGTCTTTCATAATTTTTTTGGCGATTCTTTTGTCAATCCCAAGAGCTTTAAATACTATGTTAAATATTGAATACGCTATACTCATTGTTCCTCCATGAGTAAACTCTATAGAGATTCTCAATAATAAACATTAACTACTATGGCTGATTTCTGTCAATAAAAAAATTCCTAACTTTGGGAGTATGACAAAAAAATGTAACCGCTCACAAATATCACAGATTACACAAATAAAAATAATTGTTTCCCGCAGATTACACAGATTTCGCAGCCAGAAATAAGGATTCCGAATTTGTTCTTAGTTCTTCGCTAATTATAAAAAATAACGAGCAAAAAACAAATCAATTTAATCCAGTCAATTCAGTTATCTTTGTTCTCTTATTCAGTCACCGAAAAAAAACTTTGCATTCCCGCACTACGAACTAAGAACTATAAAATCACCCTCTCATCCTTAACAATTTCTCTTGCCAAAAAAACAGAGCCGTAATAAAAGGCAAAAAAATAAAAGGGAGAGAGAAATGACCTATTTATATGTAGTAATCGTGTTTGCGATTCTAATCCTGGCTTTTATTTCCAGGGGGATGATTATTGTGCGTCAGGCAAGCGTGGTAATTGTTGAACGCTTGGGTAGGTATTATCGGACTTTGGAATCCGGAATTCATATCATTATTCCGATATTTGATAAAACCCGTCCGATTCATTGGCGTTATAACAAAACTGATTATCGCGGGAATGTAGTAGTTGTTAATAAAGTGGAAGATAGAATTGATTTAAGGGAAAATGTGTATGATTTTCCGCGGCAGAATGTTATTACCAGCGATAATGTTTCCATTAATATCAATGCCTTACTCTATTTTCAGATTACAGACCCCTATAAAGCTGTTTATGAAATCGGCAATTTACCTGAGGCAATTGAAAAACTAACTCAGACCTCCTTGAGAAATGTAATTGGTGAATTGACATTGCAGGATACTTTAACCTCCCGCGATGCTATCAATGCCAAATTGCGCGATATTTTAGATGAAGCAACTGATAAATGGGGCGTGAAAGTTAACCGCGTAGAAATGCAGGAAATTGTGCCTCCCGAAGAAATTAGAACGGCTATGGAAAAAGAAATGCGCGCTGAACGCGATAAAAGAGCCAAAATTTTACAGGCAGACGGGGAACGCGAATACCAGATAAGAGTTGCCAACGGAGAAAAGCAAGCCCGGATTTTACGGGCAGAAGGTGAAGCACAGGCAAAAATACTGGTTGCAGACAGCGAAAAGAAAGCAATATTACTAATTGCCGAAGCAGTGAAAGACACAAAAACAGACCCCGCTCAATTTCAAATTGCCCTTAGATATGTGGAAGCGTTTAAAGAGATTGTAAAACAGGGAGATAAAACAGTTGTTTTACCCTACGAATCATCTGCTCTTTTAGGTAGTGTGAAAACCCTGGGAGATATCTTCCAAAAATGATTTGTCAGGAAAAGCTAACTAGTAGAAAAGAGATAATCAACATCCTGAAACATTATGCGGATGAATTAAGAAAAGAAATACACTTGGAACAGCTTTATCTTTTTGGCTCTTATGTCTCAGGGACTGCCGATTCCGATAGCGATATAGATGTTTTGGTTGTCTCTTCTGATTTCTCTGATGATATTATTGAAAACCAAATGCTGTTACGCAGAATTAGAAGGAAAATAGATCTGAGGATTGAACCGCATCCAGTTAAAACCGAAAATTTAGAGCATAGTGTTTTATTTTCTATGATTAAAGACAAAGCTCTTAAGTTAATCTGAAATATTTGCTGCTGTGCAACTGCAATTAAAGGGGCAGGGATTTTAGCGAATAATAAATAGGATAGATGTGAATTATTAGTACTACGAGAAATAAAACTCTTATAAAGCTACTAAATTAACCACCTATTTTGCCACTGCAGAAATAATTTTGGATAGCAGGAGTCGTCACTGCCCAAAAAGCAATCAATCTCAATCCACATCATTTGGTAGTGAGGACTCCTGCTGCAAAATAGTGGAGAGGAGTAAACCTGCCGTGTAAAATTAATATTTACATATTCTTTTGATCTGGAGAACCTTACCGTCAATGCAAAGGCGGGCAAAATAAATGCCTGCGGCTACATTTTTACCTTTTGCATCACATCCATTCCAATTATATTCTACAACTTCATTTTTTGCAGAATTGCCTCTGAAAGTAGTAACTTTTTGCCCTTTCAGGTTATAGATTTCAATTTTATGCTTATTGGAACGGGGAACCTTCACTTGCAGGAGCAAATTACTGTGCATAGGATTTGGATAAGCATTAAACATAGCTGTCTCAATTGCAGGAATATAGGGATCATCAATAGCGACAGGTAGGGAAGCAACTCCGCGGTAGAGTTGATAATAATCCGGTTCTTCATTTTCTCCTTCTGTAAACAGCATAAAAGTTACTTCCAAAGTGTTCTGCTGACGAGGTTGCAAACAAAGCTTACTTTCAGGGTGAATTTGAGGTTCCAGAAAATCCAGTTGCCAGGTCTCTAAAGGAGTTAATGTGCCGTCATTGTTTAACTTCCGAAGGT
This sequence comes from Candidatus Atribacteria bacterium, assembly GCA_029553585.1. GTDB lineage: Bacteria > Atribacterota > Phoenicimicrobiia > Phoenicimicrobiales > Stramentimicrobiaceae > Stramentimicrobium. The sequence goes on from JAKPKS010000027.1 coordinate 2,578, forward strand.
TAATTGTCCTATTGGATTCCAAAGTGGCAAGAAGAATATCTCCGTTTTCCAAAACAGCAACATCATTCATAGCCGAAAAGACAGGTAAAGATAGAGAATTGGTAACAACATAGTTTTCACCGGTAAAAACATTTATTTTCAGTTCCCTGCTGCCGTTTGTTTCTTTTTCCTGATGAACCAGCAGAGCATTATCTGCCAGGATATGCAAGCCGGAAATATTGCCCTGGTCTTTCGTCAGCAAGGTTAAATTCTCAATTGAGGGTAAATCTCCTGTCCGGGCAGCAAGAACATCATTGGTAGCAAAATATGCTTTATCTCCTTTACGGACAAAACATTTACTGTGAATTGGTCTATATTGCGGGATACAATCAACTTCTGCAAAACCATTTAAATTTTCTGTTGTGGACCAATCGCCTACTGAAATTCCCAGTTTCCAGGGATAAAAAACCGGGTGATTCGGGTCTTCAAAACCCCAGCCGAAACGATTGTCTGCGTGCTGAATCTTTTTATAACCAATACCTGGTCCTAATACACCTGGATAATCTTGGGCGCCTAAATAAATACCTGTTGGGGAATCAGTATAAGAAACAGAAGAATTTCCTCCGCAAAAGTCATTATCGGGATTCCATAAACCACCTGAAGGAATTTCATAATCATATAAAGCCCTGTGTAAAAACCCATAACGGATTTGATTGATGGCACCCCAAACTTGAATAGTACCCCTTTCCAAATAAGGATGAGCTTCTGGCCAAAGGGGATTATACCAGGGTAAATCTAATAGAGGAAGCCAGGGATTTGCAGAGGTCTGAGGATAATAATAGCGATGTAAATCAATCCAGGTATAAAGAGAATCCCCAATTAACACATCGGGCATTGAGGGATGCGGATGCTGATATTCAAAACTGAATACACCTTCCTTCAGGGGATTATCCGGTTCTTCTGCTAAAGCATAAATATCGGCGTAATAATTACCGGGATTAGCATCAGGAAAGCAATTGGGATGAATTCGTTCATTCGTTACAGGATCAACATAACCGTATTTGAGGAGAACACATTTTTCTGAAACAAGCTTAACGGAATCGTTAGGATTATTTTCAGGTGATTCTCCGGGAACCGTTCCGCTTAATAAAATCTCACCAATAATCATTATTGTATCTGCAGCACACCAAACTTGATGACCGCTGAAAGTTCCTTTGATCCAAAGTTTGGAATTTACAAAAAACCCCCTGTTATTACAATGCCCAAAGGTAGCATTTGGTATCCAGATAGTATCACAAATCGTAAAATGATTAGTAAACAATGGTGGTTCTTCAATACCTACGGGATAATTTGTCCAGACATCTGTAAAGGTGCGATGTGGAAGTGTAATTTGTCCTACATAAGCAATGCAGTTATCTCCCTGGACATCTACCAGTAAAATACGATTGGGATCATAAACAGCAGGACCTACCCATAGATAATTCTCTCTGGCAAACGAGAAATTGGAAAACTCCAAAGGAGGGGCATTTTCTATTAAACCCCCTTGAAATACAGAATCTAAAGGAAATGCTGTTGGAACACTATTAACATTACCTGAAATAATCACCGGCTCGTGGAAAGTTGGCCAACCATTATTTGTTCCTCCACCTGCTTGTTTGATATTTATATCTGAATTACAACGAACGACACCCTGAACATCTGCATATCCGTAAAAATAGGTATTAGTTTGATTCGGACTTAAGAAATCTTTGTAATAAATATGCACTGGTTTAAAGTGTTCCGGCTCCCCCTGCAGTAAATATTGTTCCTGATCCCATTGAGGATAGGGAACTTTTAAGGCGAATTGTCGTAAAAGTCCGTTATATTTTTCTATATAAGGACTGCTTTCAAAAGTATTCCAGTTCTGGGAAATACTCCAGGAATTGCCCGAATTAGAACTTTGAGCATATTGGCTGATATGCTCTTCGTGATTATTCCAGCTGACAATGATTTCTTCCGGACTGTAAAATAAAGTCGGTTCCGTATAGTGAAACAAAGAACTATCTACAATACTGCTTTGCCAGGTTTGACCTCCATCATAACTGATTTGGAAAAGAAGATGATAATACAAATTGTTATTTTCAGACCGCCGGGCTAATACATAAGCCAAGGTATCGCTTTTTGCATAACAACCAAGCTTACCGGCAAAAAAACTATCGCCCATACTATTTACCGGACCAAGCTCTGCTAAAAGAAAAGCGACACTAATCACTATCAGAATGAATAAACAATACTTTTTCATTGTATCCTCCTGATACATATAATCTTTATTTTTAAGGAAGCACTATTTATTCCAGAAGCAGCATATATTTATCTGTTAAATAAATAGATACATCAATTATTGCAGGTGTTCAGGGAAATTGAGAGCATAGCAGATAAGTTAGCTAAAAAAGAAGCCGCTGTTTAAAGCGGCTCCTGTTTATTAGATTGACGGGTTTACTATCAAAGTTGCTTGATTACTGATTTTCCGGGGAAATAAGCAGCATCATATAAATCTTCTTCAATGCGGAGCAGCTGATTATATTTTTCCATTCGTTCACTTCGGGAAAGCGAACCGGTTTTAATTTGTCCGGTATTTAAGGCAACTGCCAAATCGGCAATAAAAGTATCTCCTGTTTCGCCGCTACGATGGCTTACAACGGTTGTCCAGCCAGCTTTATGAGCCATATTTATGGCATCAATGGTCTCGGTAACAGTTCCGATTTGATTTAGTTTAATCAAAACGCTATTGGCTATGTTATCTTTAATGCCTTTGGCAATAATTTCGGGATTAGTAACGAAAACATCATCGCCAACAATCTGAATTTTATTACCCAGTTTGGCATTCATTTTTTTCCATCCGCTCCAGTCGTTTTCTGCCAAGCCATCTTCAATAGAGCAAATAGGATATTTAGCAATCATACTTTCGTAATATTTAATCATCGCGTCGCTGTTAACTTTCTTTCCTTCAAACAAATACTTTCCATCTTTAAAGAAACTGCTGGCAGCGGCATCAATAGCCAGGTAAATATCTTTTCCAGGAATATAACCTGCTGTCTTAATTGCTTCTACAATTACGATAAATGCTTCTTCGTTAGATGCCAGATTGGGGGCAAAACCACCTTCATCACCAACGGAAGTTACTAAACCGCGTTTTTTGAGAATTGCTTTGAGAGAATGAAAAACCTCAGCATTCATTTGTAACGCCTGCTTAAAACTTTTTGCCCCTAAAGGCATAACCATAAATTCTTGAATATCAACATTATTATCGGCATGCGCTCCACCATTGAGAATATTACTCATCGGCACAGGAAGGGTATTGGCATTAACACCTCCCAAATAACGATATAAAGGCATATTCAGCTCCATAGCAGAACCTCTGGCAACAGCCATAGAAACCGCTAAAATGGCGTTAGCACCAAGTTTGGCTTTATTGGGTGTTCCATCCAGAGCAATCATCATCTTATCAATGCTACCCTGCATCAGAGAATCCATTCCTAATAACTTATCAGCGATAATATTATCAATATTGGCTACTGCCTTCAGAACTCCTTTGCCTCCATAGCGTTTTTTATCGTTATCACGAAGTTCTATAGCTTCTCGTTCTCCGGTGGAAGCACCGCTGGGAACTGCAGCTCTTACAATAAGATCACTAGCTAATTGAACTTCTGCTTCCACAGTTGGATTTCCCCGTGAATCTAAAATTTCGCGTCCTATAATGTAAAGTATGTCAGACATTTTATCCTCCTATTGGTTTTTTTCCTTATATAACGAATGAGGTTTTTTGGCAAGGAAAATCTGAAAAGGCAGAACAAGGGATGATTTATTTCACGCAGATTACGCAGATTATGCAGATTACGCAGATTACGCAGATTTTATTGATTTTTATCTATGCAGTTATTAATCGTAA
>JAKPKS010000033.1 GCA_029553585.1 Candidatus Atribacteria bacterium
GATCTCGATAGCAGCCTGACGTAGAGAGCCAGCCCTTTCTATACGGTTCAAAATATCAAAGGGGCCATCACCAAAAACCTTACCTTTTTCGTTTTCCAGCCAGATTTTATAGTGAGGTTTCATTGTTAATTAATACCATCTTTCAATTTTATCTTATTCTATACTATATTTTTTATTTAAGTCTTAACTCTTTTGACCTTTACTATCTCAGCCATAATGCTGAGGGCAATCTCTTCCGGTGTCTGGGCACCTATGGCAAGACCGATGGGTGCAAAAATCTGCTCAATCTTCTGCTTACTGACACCTTTTTCCTGCAAATGTTGAAAGATAACAGCATTTTTTTGCTTGCTGCCTATCATTCCTACATATTTAGGCTGATGGTTAAGAACCAAAAACAGTGCCTCTTCATCTTTCAGATGACCCCTGGTTACAATTGCTACATAAGCTGAGTCAATATTTTTTATTTCAGCAAGGGCAGGTCCTGGTTCCGACAATAAAATGCGGTCAGCCTCCGGAAATCTATCACTGTTTGCAAATTCTGCCCTCTCATCAATAATGGTGATCTGAAAGCCAAGCATTTTAGCTAATTTAGACAGGACCACAGCAATATGCCCGGCACCAAAAATAATAATTTCTTCCTGAGGTGTAAGTACATCGATAAACAATTTTACACTACCTCCGCAGATCATCCAATCTTCTAAAGAGGACTCCTCTTTGGTCAGCTCATAGGTTAGAAACTTGCCCTTATCTTTTTGTAAAGCAAGTTTTGCCTCCTCAATGGCCTTAGCTTCTACCAATCCGCCTCCGATGGTACCGGCTACTAAACCATCCTTATTCACAATCATCTTTGAACCTAACTTGCCGGGTGCTGAACCGGAAACATCAACTATAGTTACCAGGGCAACACTTTCTTTTTGTTGAACTCTTTTTAAAACCTCTTCTAAAATAGAAATCATTTTTTTTCTTTTCTGTTGGTTTTTTTATCATTTCTATTTAAATAACTACAGATAACCTCTAATGCCCCTCCGCCTATTGAAAGAGCTTTATCAGAGACAGTAAAGCAGTAGTCTTTTATTCCCCTGTGGTCAATATCTCCTACCTTCATTCCTTCTGTTACCGGTGTATTAGGATAAATGAGACCACGCAGTACACCCGAGAGTCGTGCTTTCAATGGTATACCATTGACGGTGGCAATAACATCATTTTCCTGTACCAGGTCACCTATCTGGTGTTCCGGAATAATCAGCCCTTCTGCAGGTGCCCTTAAAAGGCGTTTATCAGACTCTCCTGCTATTTCACCGGGAATTCCGGTATCAGGCAAGGCACTCCCCTCATAGATTACCCTTCCTAAATAGTGGCCTCTCTTAGTTTCTATCACAGCATGTACATCGATACCAGCTTCAAATCCTGGGCCAATACCGATCACCAGAGGCGCCTGCTCTTTGTTAGTTCCTAAATTACGTTTAGCCATAATGGCATCTATTAAAACAAACTGCTTATAATATTCAAAAGACCTGCCTATAGGGTCAATCAAAATGGCGACCTTGTTATCATTTACAATCTGATCTGCCTCATCATAGGTCTCAGCCAGGATACCTTTAATGTTTTCAATTTGGCAGGAACCTTCAAAAACTGCACTGGCAAAAGAAACCGGTAGGCGGATAGCTAAGGGGTGCAATGTTTCCAGTATAATAATATTGAACCCGGCTCGGAATAGACGTACAGCTATACCGGAAGCCAAATCTCCTCCTCCTCTGATTATAACTAATTTATTTTTTAGTTTCATTTGTCCAACTCCTTACCTTTGCTTCTCTTAACCGGTTTCCCTATTTCTCTTTTGCAAAACGAGCCTTGGCCTTTTTATAATCCTCTTCCCGGTCAATATCAAACAAGATACCCTCATTATTGAGAGTAATTTTCTTTACCAGATCAGGATGGGCTTTGATTAATATCCTTCCTCCCACATCTCCGGTTATGTTCATAAATTCTTCTTTCCAGGCTATATCAAAGAGCACCGGATTCCCCGGTTTATTTTGAAAATATGGCACTACAATCTCTTTTTTGCCCTTCTGAAAAGCTTCAATTAATGAATTGATAATATCACTACTGATAAAGGGTTGGTCCCCTAATAATACACAAAATCCATCATAGCGATTTTGGATATTTAATTCAGAAAGAGCTTTTTTTATGGAGGTACTCATCCCTTTTTTATAATCAGGATTTGACACTACTATGGTATTGTATTTTTCTCCTGCCTCGGCAGTTTCCCGATCTTCTGGTTTTACCACCAGGATAATTTTCTCTAATTTAGATTTGGTAGCAGCATCCAGAACCCATTCAATTACTTTTTTAGAACCAAGCGGCAGCGTAACCTTATCCTTTCCAATCCTTTTTCCCTCTCCAGCAGCCAAAACGATGCCGATAATCATATTATACCACCTTTTCGCTTTTAAGGAGCTGTTGTACCGGGGATTCTTCCTTTATCGTGTCGCCTATTACAATATTGTTTATCGAAGCTTTGTTATTCTTTAAGATCTGGCATGCTAACTCTTCTGCTATAGCACTTCTCGCTTTATTGTTAACCTTATTCAAAAATAGATGAACTCTTGCGCCTTGCGGTGAGTTTTTATACAAACCAAAGGGATGATTAACTATTTTAGTGATGGTATCCAAGTTAATCTCCTCACCATGTTTTAAGCCAGTCAGGCAGCTAAAAAGCGAGGAGCGAAAAACATTCTCCTCTTCTAATCTCAAACCAACGGCATCTATGCCAATCACTCCCACAACATCGGTAGTTGTCTGAGGTATAACAGGTTCATAATATAAGGGGGCCTTGATTGGCCTGCCTTTGGCACCATCTGCCTCGATGATAAAAAAATCTGCCAGACCCTCCTGCCACCATTTATTAAGATAGCAGGACTCGGGTCCGGTAAATTTTTCTCGTTCATTTTCCAGGAAACGTTGCTTGAGAAGTGCCACGATTCCGCTCTGATGCTGTTGAAAGAATACTTGTATTGCTTCTTCCATCACCTTGCTATCGGAAGATTCAATAAGCTTTCCACCCTGTGATAGAGTAATTACCTGGTCAGTAAACATCCTGGTAGTAGTGGTAACAATAATCTTTTTCCGCTGGCTTAGCAATTCCCTGGCCAGTAACTGTATAATAGAACTTTTGCCACCAGCACCGACCAGAGATATGAAAGCCCTGTCTTGAATATACAATTGCAAAACTTCACTAATTACCATATTAGACTAAATCCTGATATCTTATTAAGTTGATACTTTTTAACTAATTAACCTTAATCTTTATGATTGCATGGCTTCATCCATTTCGATCTTACCAAAGAGTGGTACAAAATCTATGATGTTGTCATGATAAATAGTTGCTCTAAGCATTCAAAACTATCCCTGTATGGTCAATTTGCTGAGAGGTAACTGTAATCTTAGTCGGTAAGCAGGAACTCCTAGACAAAAATATTCAATTAATCTAACTTTCCGATAGGGTGAGATTCGTTTCTTTTGCCGGATATTTTTAGATAATTTTCTGGTTAGCCCTCATTAAAAACAACGAATCTGACCGGTAAAAGAGGCCAGAATTTTTGACTGCCACAGCAAGAACATGTATTCATATCATCTTAATACTGATTTTATCAACAGTTTTTCAAGGTTCTTAGTGCAATTTGAGTATATGAATACCTTGATTTTTATTAACATTATTTGATTTGGTCATCTAAAATTCTATTCACTTCTGCAAAACTTTTACCAAAATTATATTTTTCTGGTTTTAGTTCTTTACCATTTTTCATTGCATCTAAAGCTGCTTTTATTTTTTCAGGCGTAGCCGGCAATTCATAAATTCGTATACCTACTGCATCTTTAATTGCATTAATTACAGCCATATGGGGACTACTCTGAAAACTTTCAGCACAACCAGAAGAACCAAAGGGGCCAGTTTTTCGTGGAGTGACGTGAAAAATTACATCTATATTATCTGGAATGTCTTCAACAGTTGGTATACCAGCTCCAGCCATGGTAGAGTGTCTTTTAAAGTCACTATAGTCTTCTTTTAAAGCAAAGCCTATTCCATGTGAAATTCCACCAAAAGCCTGCCCCTCTACAGCAAGAATATTACCCACAACACCCACATCTGAAACTGCTTTAAAATTTAATACTTTAGTTTTACCATTAAGTATATCGACTTCCACCTCACTTAAAAAAAGAATATAATGCATAGCAGGGTTCGAAATACCTTTACCAGTATTTGGATCAATGGGCATTATATCGTTTTGTTGAATACCTTTATATCTTGTTGGTATGTTTTCAGCAATCATTTCTTCATAAGTACGGAATGTACCATTTTCTTTCTTCATTGCTTTGATTAATTGGTTTGCTGCATTAATAGTTGCTTTACCAACCATATAATGTGAACGACTGCCTGCTGCAGGACCTGTATTAGGAGTGATTGCTGTATCATTTTGCACCAATCGAATTTGATCAACCCTAATTCCCAATGGGTGCAAGGCTTCGTAAGTATGGGTAAGCGTACCAATACCTGCTCCCTGGCCCATTTGTTCCCAGGAGTTGTAATGTGTAATACTTCCATCGGGATTTAATTCTAATTCGATCTCGCATCTATCTTTTGAACTACTAGCAACATAGCCCCCAAATGCAATTCCTACCCCATATTTTTTTGTTTCTGTGCTGTTCTTCCTGGCTCGATCCCTTGCTTCTTCATAATGTGGACGCATCATATTCATCATTTCTTCCATTGGATATTCGTCATATGGATAACTATTCATTGTTAGATCGCCATCCCTAGCAATATTCCTATACCTAAATTCAAAAGGATCGATACCTATTTTTTCTGCCATCATGTCAATTAATGATTCTGAGCAAGTAAGTGCTTGTGGAGAACCAAAGGCACGATAAGCGATTTCAAATGAAGTGTTTGAAAAAGCAGCTCGGCAAATGCCCTTTACATTCGTAATATTATAGGGAAATCCTACAAAACGTCCTACTCTTTCGTTAAGGATATGTGCTGCAGTATTGTATGCTCCCATTTCCATTAAAATGTCGTATTGTAAGCCAATAATTTTACCATCTTTATTACAAGCCATTTTTCCATTTGAATAAGAAGGGGCACGCTTCCCACTAAACGCCTGGTGTTCTGGATAAGACATTGTGAGGTTTACTGGTGCATTTACAGCCATTGTGCACACTGCTGCCAAAGCTGGCGTAGTATGGTTCATAGAATACCCAAAACTACCACCTGTTATATTTTGTATAATTCTAATTTTTTCAACGGGCATACCGATTCCTTTGGCAATCATTGCCTGGTGTACATGAATACACTGACTTTTGCATTGAATAGCTATAAACCCTTCATCGTCCGTATAAGCCTGAAAAACATCGGGTTCTATTGGCAAATGAGGTTGTCTTGCAGTGTGGAAACTTCCCTCAACAACATAAGAAGCTCCCTCAAATACTTTTCCAATATCTTCATCACCTTTCACTACTCGTGAATAATAATAATCGTTTGAAATTTCTGGGTGAATTTTTTTTGCACTCGGTGCTAATGATTCTAAAGCTGTTAGATAGGCTGGCAATTCTTCTAACTCGACCACCACCTTTGAAGCAGCATCACGAGCAATATCACGAGAAATTGCTGCCACTACAGCGACAACATCACCATATTGGCAGATTTTTTCATCACATATGATAGGTTTAAACATTTCCTCACTATAAGAATAGACACGATTTGTACCTTTAACATCTTGAGCAGTGATTACCTTTACAACCCCTTCTATTGCTTCGGCAACACTAGTATCAATTTTAAGAATCTTGGCATGCGAAGTGTTCGGCTGCACTAAAGCTAATTCCAAAATGTTATCAGGCATCTTGAGAGAAAGGTCATCACCATAATTAGATAAACCACACACTTTTTCCAAAGCTCCGGGTTTTGGATATTTAGTACTATAAATACTTCCATTCTTAGGCATTTTATAGATAATATCACTCATAGCTTTGTCTCCACGCATAACTTCAGCAGCAGCCATTACCGCATCAATAATTGGTTTATAGCCAGTACAACGGCAAATATTATGGTTCTTCTGAAACCAAGTACGTACTTCTTTACGAGTTGGGCAATTGTTTATATAATTCAATAAAGCATAAGCTGAAACGATGAAGCCGGGACTGCAAAAGCCACACTGTACGGCCCCATATGTGATAAAAGCCTGTTGCAAAGGATGTAAGTTTTGAGGTGTACCAATTCCTTCAATAGTAATCACTTCAGAATAATCATGAACATCTTTTATTTTTTTTATGCAGCTACGTATTAGTTTACTATTCAATATAACTGAACATGCTCCACACTGACCAGTATTACATCCTATTTTTGTACCAGTTAATCCTGTTTTGCGCAAAACATTTGCCAAAGAATCTGTTTCAGGATTAACAATAATCATTCTATTTGCGCCATTAATTTTTAGCCAAATTTTTTTAAATTTCATAATTATAACTATTTCCTTTCAAAATTAAATATTTTCTCATATCCCATATCTTATTAAGATAATTACATTATAAAACAAAAGTACTATCTTTATTTATAAAAGGCTGTTTAATAATTATTTCTTAGTTCATTTTTCTTCCTTTCCAAGCATGGGAAGGATATGTTCTTATGCTTATTCCTTAATAAGACATGAGGTATAGCGTTTACTTAACCATGGGCTTCCTTTAGTCTTGTAGTCTTGGAGTGTAAAATGGTCTTCCCCCGATTATCCGGACAACAAGTTAAGACAATTTTTCTAACATTAAACTTTCATATTCCTCGGGACTGTAGTAACCCAGAGAGGAATGCAATCTTTCCCTGTTGTAGAAGACTTCGATGTATTCAAAGATATCCCTTTGAGCCTCTCTTCTGGTTTCATATTTATTCTGATAAATTAATTCTACTTTCAAGGTACGATAGAAGCTCTCCATTACGGCGTTATCCCAGCAGTTGCCTTTGCCGCTCATGGAACAGATTATACCATGTTTTAATAAATGAAGCTGATAAAGCTCACTGACATACTGGCTTCCCCTATCAGAATGAAGGAGCAAGTCAGAATAAATATGACGCTGTTTTAGGGACATATCCAGTGCTGCAATGACCAATTCCTTGGTCAACCTGTCCCTCAGTGCCCAGCCGATGATCCTGCGGGAATACAAATCCATGATGGTCGCCAGGTAGAGCCATCCTTCACCTGTCCAGATATAGGTGATATCGGCCACCCAGTACTTGTTGGGCTTATCTGGTGTAAAATCACGATTGAGGTGATTCTCAGCTACTGGCTTGGAATGGGCAGAATCTGTCGTTGCCTTGTATTTCCGTTTGGCTACGGCCTGTATACCCATCTCGGACATCAAGCGCTCTACCCGTTTTTTGCCGATAGCATAGCCCTCCCGTAATAGTTTCTGATGGATACGGGGACTGCCATATCTTTTACGATTCTGGTGATAGATTCTTCGTATTTCCTTTTTTAACTCCATATCTTTCATCTTTCTTTTGCTTAGAGGATATTTCAGCCAATCGTAATAGCCTGACCGGGAAACTGAGAGTACCTGGCACATCTTCGTCACACAGAACAGGTTTGTGTGTTCCCGGATAAACCGGTAACGAACTACCGCTTTTTCGTGAAGATGGCCAACGCTTTTTTTAAGATGTCACGCTCAATCTGGGTATCGGCAAGTTCTTTTTTTAGTCTTCTGTTTTCTGCCTCTTGGGGAGTGAGCCTTTCCTTACCATGACCGGGGAAGGCTAGTTCTCCGCGCTTGCGGTACTGGGCACGCCAGCGGTCCAGGTTGTGATGAGGGATACCCAGGTCTCGGGCAACCTCTTTGACAGATTTCTCAGATGCCAGACTGTACTCCACCGCTTCTTTCTTGAATTCCTCACTATACTGTCTTCTATTTGTTTCCATATTTCTTGAACCTCCAATAATTTAAATTATAGTCTTATCTAGCTGTCCAGTAAAGCGGGGGAGGTTCAAAAATTAATTATAAACGCTTAGCTATCCTAATGCTTTTTATTCTCTGGTAACATACATAATTGAAAAAAGATAGGAGAATTCCAGATATTACAATGGCACTTGTTTTTGATTCTCTTCTAATCTTCGTATCATCTAAAGATGTCAATATTCTTTTGTAACAGCATACTAAATCACCTCAATGGTAATAGCCTTTATCAGTTAAATGGTAAGTGTGCATCTTATATCAAAAATTGAATAGCAAGTAAACCCGGATCTCTTTAAATCTAATTTTCTTACAAACTTACATGTCAGTAATGCTGAGCTGTCTAGTTTGACAAAGCTTTCAAATTTTAACGGGAAGAGAAAACTTTAATTTCTGTTTTATCATAAATTATAGTCTATAATATTTATCTTTATTCTTTTTTTGAGTGTGTGCTATATTTTCTGTAAAAGTAGAAAAAGTTAATTAAAATAATAACTTGAAATGGGCCATCAAGAACCTCCA
>JAKPKS010000117.1 GCA_029553585.1 Candidatus Atribacteria bacterium
AAAAGAAAAGAGAATCTAATTTAAAAAATTATAAACTAAAAATTCCTTTTCTTTCGTTTTCTAACAGTATGAATATCTTAGCTATGGTTTATTATCCATCCATAATCTCTAATGCCTTCACTCCCACCTGTCTCCTGAATAAGAAGGTCATGCAACTTTATAACCTGAGATCTGGTAAGTCTTTTCATCTGGATAAAGCCTCAAAGGCTTTATGATGCTTTACTAAAAACCTTTTGGCAACTTTTTCTACTTCCTCATCTCTAACAGCCTCCCCTTTCTCTAACTGACTGTATTCCATCAGTACATAACGGGGTACATTGTTCTTTAAAATTACGGCAATACCATTTTTATCCACCATTCTGGCTACTTTGGAGAAATTTTGATTAGCTTCTGAAATAGAAACCAAATTATTAATATTGACTTTCATATAAATATCACTCCTTTCAACTTATATTATAGATATATTTAGGATAAATTCAACCTATTTATTTTATTGCATCTATTTAAAAAGTTTACTTTATTAAATATACTGTTTTTGTGGGCTATAGGGAATATGATTGCTACACTGAACTTACGCTCAATTTGCAATAATTAAGACGATGGTATGTTTCCAAGTTTTGGGATAAATTTGCAGGGTTTAATCTACTAGATTTTAATAGTTTATTTATCTAGAATAGGCGCTTGACTTATACTTGCAGCACACAACGGGATTTTCAATGTAGGCATTGTGTGATAGGCTTATATTTAATTATGAAATTATTATTGACAAAATATCTTTGACCAATACTTTGAACTAATAACTTTTTTAATTAATTATTATTGTTTGTCAGGTCGTCACGCTTTTCACAGCACTTGATTCGCTTTTTATATAAAACATTAACCTCAGGATTCCTGTCTCCAAAGGTCTGCATAATTTCATCCATTATTTTACTTTTCCCCAGACCTTCCTGTTCTCTCCTTTTAATCAGTTTATATACTCCAAAAGTAGTAGAAGGCCCTATCTCTGAAGAAAAATTACCTATCCCCTGGTTCCAGGCAAAAAGAGAAAACAATTCATCTAATTCTTGCACGGTAACTCCTAAGGAGTATGCTTTTATCAGTTCTCTGGTAGCCTGTCTGAAGCGGGAGGCACCAATGGCATTACTCATAGAGAGAAGCAGTTTTGTTTTCAGGTCTATAGCTGAATTTTCTTTTTCCCAGATATAATCCCAAAAATCTACCACAGTACCGGCAAGGTGGTCATCAATCAGCTTGTAATTTAAAATAGCTGTCGGTTTAAAGGGCATATCTGCCCCACTTTCAAAGGTTGCTGTTTTCAGTTCTGTCCGGTAAAAATAGACTCGATATTCATGGTCTGATACTTTTTCAGTGATGTGCTCAAATCCTAAATCTTTCAGCGCCGAATAGAGCGGTTTTGGCTCAAAGGTTTGCACCACGCAGATACCGTTGTTTAAATTTACCTGTTGAGCTTTATGTAAAATCATGGGTAAAAAATTGTTGGTTATCTCCCTTACATCAATTATGGGAAAGGTTGCTTTTTTTGCTTCCCAATCAGCTTTCATATTACATTCTCTCCTTCAATCTATATAAAGTAATTATATCAGGGCGTTTTATTGCTGGGCTTATTTTACTATAATATAATCAAAACTGCCAGCAGTAAGAATTACAACAAGTACTAAAATAATAAAATCAAAAACAGTAAATCAAAGACATCCCACTCTGTCATCGCGAAATATTTCCCGTTCCCTATTTTTATTTTTTATCAATACCTAAACTGAAATTTAGTATTACTCATGACGTACAGTTTCGTCATGAGTCATGAGTCATGAGTCTTGCGTTAAAAATCAAAGAAAAAGAAAGATGTGGGCTGTAGAGTATGAGACTGCCACGACAGCCCAGAATTAGAGCATAGGGGCTGTCTCGCAGTGACTAAAGAGTAGAGTTTTTATTTTTTGTATTACGTAAGACGTAAAACGCACCACAATCCTGTCATCGCGAGGAGCGCAGCGACGTGGCGATCTCATCCAATTATACTAAGAGATTTTTATCTGTTATTCTATTTAAAAGTGTTACCTATGTCTTGAAGTTTTTTGTTACCCATGTCTTGAACTCGTACCGGTCCATCATGTACAATTTCAATTTTTTGAAGGGGGTAATGGTTTTTTATTGACTTTTTTAGTGTAGATTCGTATCATGGTATTATAATAAAAATTACGATATTCGTATGATAGGAATCTCTTTTTAGTATGAAGACAGGTAAAGAAGATAGAGCAGGGAAAAAGATTGCCTCTGAAATTGATGACCTTTTTCTGCGATTAACAGAGATACTATGGATACATACTGCTCGTTCCTCTGGTGATAAAAAGAAGATCCCTCTGAACATTACCGAACATTTTCTGATAGAATATTTGGGTCGGGAATCATTTGCCTCTATGAGTAAACTCTCTCAACTAATTCAAGTTGTCCCTACTACTATGACCAGTATGGTCGATCGTCTTATCAGGCGCGGTTTGTTAAAAAGGCGTCGTGCCCGGCAGGACCGAAGGCAGGTTTTAGTCACACTTTCTGAAAAAGGAAGAGAATTTTATGAAAACCATCGTCATAGCTCCCGGGAAATATATGCTGATTTTTTATCTAATTTACCGGATAAGGGGAAGACCTTTGGTGAAAATCTTAAAGGAATAAAAAAGAATCTGCCCTATCTTAAAAAACACTTTGAGGAAAATAAAAAGAATGGTTAGCAAAGGAGCAGCAATTGATAATAAGTAAAACTACTGAAAATGAATCTGTTAAGTATTATCTAAAGCCCATACCAGAAGTGGAACAGGAGCTCGAAATTTCTTTAAATGCAGGGCTGAGTTCCTCTGAAGCTGAACAGCGTCTGGAAAAAATGGGGCCCAACCAATTGCAAGAGGGTAAAAAGAGAACTATTGGCCATATGCTCATAGAGCAGTTTGAAGACCTGTTAATCATTATTCTCTTATTCGCTGCCGGGGTCTCGATATTGCTGGGAGAGGTGACTGATGCTATGGTTATTGGCATCATAGTGGCCCTAAATGCCATCTTAAGTGTGGTGCAAGAATTTAAGGCAGAAAAATCCTTAGATGCCTTAAAAAAAATGACCGTTCCGGAGGCCTTGGTCCTGAGGGATCGCAAACAGAAAAAAATAAAATCTACTCAGTTGGTACCCGGGGATGTGGTGCTACTAGAATCAGGTGATAGGGTTCCAGCTGACCTGCGTCTGGCAGAGATAACCGAACTATCTATTCAGGAGGCAGTGCTCACCGGAGAATCAGAACCAGTTGGGAAAATCAAAGAAGAGCTAAATAATGAGGGAGAGGTTCCATTAGGGGATCGTCTCAACATGGCTTATATGGGTACTACGGTAGTAGCCGGTCGAGGGAAAGGGGTAGTGGTAGCTACCGGAATGAAAACCGAAATAGGCTCAATTGCCGGTATGCTGCAGGAACAAAAAAAGGAATTCACTCCTCTGCAAAAAAAATTAAACCAGGTTGGTAAAAACCTGGGAGTGATTATCCTTTCCATAGTAGTGATAGTCGTTTTACTAGGCTGGTGGCGGGGAATCCCCTTCTTTGATATGTTTCTCACCGGTATTTCTTTAGCAGTGGCGGCAGTCCCGGAGGGATTACCTGCAGTGGTTACCATAGTGCTCGCTTTAGGCGTGCAGCAGATGATTAAAAAAAATGCTATTATCAGGCGTTTGCCGGCTGTAGAAACTCTGGGTGCCACTACTGTAATCTGTTCTGACAAGACCGGTACTCTGACCCAGAACCAGATGACGGTACAAAAATTAGTTTTGCCTGACCGTGAAATCGAAGTGGAGGGAGTAGGCTATCAGCCATTAGGACGTTTCCGGGAGAATAATCAATTCATTAATCCAGGTGATAATAAAACCCTATCCCTTTTATTAAAGGCAGCCGCTCTCTGTAATAATTCCTACTTAAGGCAGAATGAAGA
Organism: Candidatus Atribacteria bacterium; assembly: GCA_029553585.1. Lineage (GTDB taxonomy): Bacteria > Atribacterota > Phoenicimicrobiia > Phoenicimicrobiales > Stramentimicrobiaceae > Stramentimicrobium. The sequence goes on from JAKPKS010000117.1 coordinate 3,979, forward strand.
GACTCAACAGTGGGAAATTATCGGAGACCCTACCGAAGGAGCTCTGGTGGTAGCAGCCGCCAAGGCTGGTTATCAAAAAGAGGGGCTGGAGAAGGATTACCCTCGTCTGAGAGAGTTGCTCTTTGATGCGGAGCGTAAAAGAATGTCCACCATTCATCACACACCAGAGGGGAATTTTATACTATTTGTAAAAGGAGCACCAGAACAAATTATAGCACGTTGCAGTAGCTTCAGAAGTGACGGAGAAGAATTTACTCTAACAGATTCTTTAAAGGAAAAGATTACAGAGCAGAACAAAGAGTTAGCTTCCCGGGCATTACGGGTATTGGCAGTAGCGTATCGGGAAATAGATTTTAAGGAGCAGGAAGGTAAAGAACAGTATCAAAAAATAGATAATGACCAGATGGAAAAGGAATTAATCTTTTTGGGTTTAACGGCTATGATCGACCCACCCAGGGAGGAAGTAGCTCAGGCGGTACAAACCTGCCGTAAAGCAGGAATTCGTCCGATTATCATTACCGGCGATTTTGAACTGACTGCCCGGGCTATTGCACAACAGATAGGTATTTATCACAGCAATGATAAAATTATTACTGGCGCTGAATTAGAGCAAATGTCTCAAGAGGAGTTGGAAAAAGAGGTAATAAAAACTGCCATCTTTGCCCGGGTTTCACCAAGGCACAAAATGAGGATTGTCCGTGCCCTGCAGAAGAATAATCAAGTGGTAGCCATGACCGGAGATGGTGCCAATGATGCCCCGGCATTAAAAGAGGCAGATATTGGAGTAGCAATGGGTATCACCGGGACTGATGTGGCTAAAGAGGCAGCAGATATGGTTTTGACAGATGATAATTTTTCCTCTATCGTCTCAGCAATAGAGGAAGGTAGAAAAATATATCAGAATATTCAAAAATTTATTCATTATCTGCTATCCTGTAATCTGGGAGAAATTTTAACCATCTTTGTAGCAATCCTGATAGGCTGGCCACGTCCCTTGCTTCCCATCCAGATTCTCTGGGTAAATCTGGTGACCGATGGTCTGCCTGCCCTGGCTCTGGGATTAGATCCGGCAGAACAGGATGTAATGAGACAACATCCCCGCAATCCTAAAGAAGGCTTTTTCTCCGGCAGGATGGGGTTTAATATTTTTTCTCAAGGGTTTTTTATAGGTTTGATAACTTTATTTGCCTTTTATTGCGGTTACAGCCAATATTCCCTGGCGGTAGGTGAGACTATGGCTTTTGCAACCCTGAGTCTGAGCCAGTTATCCCAATCCTTAAATTCCCGTTCTGATAAGTTTTCCCTGTTCAGTCTGGGTATTTTCAGTAATAGTTATCTGGTTCTCGCTATTACTGCCTCTGCTTTGCTGCAGCTGGGTGTTATGATGATACCTTTTTTACAATCGGTCTTTGAGGTGACCTCACTCACTCTCGCCCAGTGGCTGATAGTCGTTTTGATTTCTCTCACACCGATTCCCTTTGTGGAAATCTTAAAAAAATTAAAATTAACCTATAATGCAAGATAAAGCAGGCTATATCAGAAAGCCGGAGCAGGTCATATATTAAAAATTAGCCTGAGTGTGGTAATATATTATTAGTTTATAATAGTTAATAGCAATTAGAGGAGAGGACTTATGACTCTTCCTGAGATAAGGATGTACCAATATGAAATGTGATGTTAAGGCTATCCTGCAGGAGCTGGAGCAGGATTTTACCATCAGACCATATTTAACAGCCTTGGAACACCTGCCGGCACAAGAAGCCCGTTTAGCGGATTTTCCGGATTGGCTGCAGGGTGGTTTAATCAGGCAATTAAAAGAAGACGGCATAGACCATCTCTATTCCCATCAAGCCAGCGCCTTAAATGCTATCCAGGAGGGGAAGAATGTCGTGGTAGTTACCCCTACGGCCTCCGGTAAAACACTCTGCTATAATTTACCGGTGCTGGATACCATCATCCGGGAGCCGGAAAGCCGGGCGATTTACCTTTTTCCGACCAAGGCCCTTGCTCAGGATCAACTGAGAGAACTTTACCGTCTGGTGGAGGCTCTGGATAAGCCTATAAGCACTTTTACCTATGATGGAGATACACCGGTCTCAGCCCGTTCCTCGATTCGTAATCAGGGTAATGTCATAGTGACCAATCCAGATATGCTGCATACCGGCATCCTGCCACACCATACCAAGTGGCATAGATTGTTCCAAAATTTAAGATATATTGTTATAGATGAGATACACATTTATCGAGGTGTTTTTGGTAGCCATATGGCTAATGTGCTGCGCAGATTAAAACGAATCTGTGAATTTTATGGCTCTAACCCTCAATTTATCTGTTGCTCGGCAACCATAGCCAACCCCCGGGAATTGGCTGAAAAGATAACCGGACAGAAGTTTACTCTGATTAACAATAATGGGGCTCCAAGCGGTGAGAAATATTTTCTCTTTTATAATCCGCCAGTAATAAATAGACAGTTAGGTATTCGTAAGAGTCTGATCAAAGAGACGGCACGATTGGTCAGCAGGTTTTTAAATCATGATATACAGACCATAGTTTTTGCCCGTAGCCGTCTGACCACAGAGCTCCTGACCAGTTATCTTAAAGATTATTTTGAGAAAATCGGACAGGGGCGAGATCTGGTGAGGGGTTATCGGGGTGGTTATCTGCCCAACTTACGTCGTGAAATTGAAAAAGGTTTGAAGGAAGGGCTTATCAAAGGGGTAGTTAGCACCAATGCCTTGGAACTGGGGGTGGATATCGGGCAGCTGGATGCCTGCTTTATTGCCGGTTATCCCGGCACAATCACCAGCACCTGGCAGCAAGCCGGCCGAGCCGGGCGTCGTTCCCATTCCTCTGTGGCTATCCTGGTGGCTTCCAGTGTTCCGCTGGATCAGTATATTATTAATTCTCCTGATTACTTTTTTAAAGAAACACCAGAAAGCGCGGTCATTGACCCCAATAACCTGAGCATCTTGATCAGCCATATCAAGTGTGCGGCTTTTGAACTACCTTTTTTGCCTGACGAAAAATTTGGTTCCGAAGAGTTAGAGGATATACTGCAATTTTTGGTAGATAAAGGAATCATTCATTTTACAGGTAATAAATGGCACTGGATGAGTGAGGCTTATCCTGCTGATGAAATAAGTTTACGCAGTGCCTCTACAGATAATTTCACTATTATCGATATAGAAGAGGGCGAAGATAAGGTGATAGGGGAGGTAGACCGGGAGAGTGCCCCTACTACCATCTATGAAGGGGCTATCTATATTCATGAAGGAGAGCAGTACACCATTACCAGACTTGATTATGATGATTATAAGGCATATGCCAAAAAGATTGAGGTCAATTATTATACCGATGCCCAGGTGGAGAGCAATATCAAGGTTCTGGATGTCTTTGGCTTACATGAAGAAGAAAATATCCACCATCAGCATGGTGAAATAGCCATTACCACCCTGTCTACTATGTATAAAAAGGTAAAATTTTACACCCATGAAAATCTGGGTTATGGCAAGATAAATTTACCGGCAGAGGATATGCATACCACTGCTTACTGGCTTGTTTTGGCAGAAACATTTCCCAATCTGGTGGGAGGAAGGATAACAGCAGGAGCTGCCTTTGACTTAGCTGGAGGGCTATTGGCGCTATCCAATGTCATGGTCAATGTGGTGCCTTTATTTGTAATGTGTGACCCTAATGATATTAAGGCAGTAGTACAGGTACGTTCCCCCTTCACCGATCTACCGACAATATTCTTATATGATAATTATCCGGGTGGGGTTGGTTTTAGTGAGAAAATTTTTGAACTCCGTAATAAAATATTAAGCGCAGCCCGGGAATTGATTGAAAACTGTGGCTGTGATGAAGGCTGCCCCTCCTGTGTGGGTCCCATTAATCAGGTAGGAAAACAGGGTAAACAGAGTGCCTTGTTTATTTTGAAGGAGGCTATCAGCTGACTATGGATATAAGAGACCGTCTGGAAAAGATTGAAAGTCTGAAGAGAAAAGTACAGCAAATCAACGTTACCCAGCAGCAGAAAAGGACTTTTTCCACTATAGGTAATGGCAAGGCATCTATCTCTGAAATCGTACCCGGGAATACTATAACTACACCACATGGTCCCTGCTTTTTTACTGAAAAGATTATTTCACCTGACACTCCTTTTGGTGAATATTTTCTAACCGATTTACTCAATTATTTCCCTTCTGGTATCCATTTCTGGCTTCCTCAACTAAGAAGAACCAATGGAGACATGAAGCTGGAAGAGATACTATTTTTTGATACTGAGACCACCGGCTTAGCCGGGGGCTCCGGAACTTATATTTTTTTATTGGGACTGGGTTATTTTAGTGGTGAAAACTTTTATGTCAGACAGTATTTTATGTCTGATTATCATGAAGAAGAAGCATTATTGTGGGCAGTTAACCAGCTTTTTGGCCAGGGCTTTAAACTGCTAATTTCCTATAATGGTAAAAGCTATGACTTTCCCCTACTCCAGACCCGTTACATTATGAGCAGGCTACCTATGCAGTTAAATACCTCTTACCATTTTGACCTGCTCTTTCCGACTCGAAGATTGTGGAAGAAGAGATTGCAGGACTGCTCTTTGCAAAATATAGAGAGACAGATCTTAAACATCAGAAGAAGTGGAGATATACCGGGCTATCTTATACCCCAGGTCTATTTCCGTTATTTAATGGATAAGGATGCCCGTCCCCTGAAGCCGGTATTTTACCATAATCAGCAGGATATTGTCTCACTGGTGCTCTTAACTACCAAGATCGGACAGATACTGGAAGACCCAATACAAAATGGAAGGTCTGCTCTGGATTTGTGCAGTATTGGTAAAATCTATGAAGGGTTGAAAGATTTTAGATTTAGCAGCAAATGTTATGAAGAGGCTTTAAAGTGTGATTTGTCTGATGAGGAATCACTGGAGACCTTAAAATTATGCTCTCTTGCCTATAAAAGACAGGGAGAATGGGAAAAAGCCGAAGCTGCCTGGCATGATATTATTTCTTTCAGCAGTCAATTTATGCTCTATCCATTTGAAGAATTAGCTAAATATTATGAACATCGCAGAAAAGATTATCTTCAAGCTCAGAGTATTGTGGAAGAGGCCTTATCAAAATTGAGCAAGGCTTATATGTCTACAAAAACTAAAGAAGAGTGGAGGGATTCACTCAACTACCGTCTGGAAAGAATAAAAAAGAAACAGGGATTAACAGAATCTGAGCAGTCTGAGCAGAAAGAATAAATGTGAAAAAGAAAAAATATACTATAAAGGATTGGCCGGAATATGAACGGCCCAGGGAGAGATTGTTACAGCACGGTCCTCAATTTTTGACTGATGCCGAATTGCTGGCTATCATAATAGGTACCGGGAATTCAGGCCGGACAGCGGTAGAAATAGCCAGAAGTATGCTTGCTCAATTCGGTAATTTAAGGAATTTAAAAAACGCCTCATACGCAGAAATGGGACAGATATGCGGTATCGGCCAGGCTAAGTATGCCAAGGTTAGGGCAGCACTGGAGATGTCGGTCAGATTATCGAGAGAAAAGGTCTTACCCGGGAAAAAGATAGAGAAGGCCCAGGATATAGTAGATTACTATCATAATGAAATGAAGGATAAGAAAAAGGAGCTTTTTCATATCATACTGCTCGATATTCGTTATCAGATTATCAGAGATGTGTTAATTTCTATGGGTAGTTTAAGTGAAACTACCGTTCATCCCCGGGAGGTAATGAAAGAGGTTGTTAAAGAATCAGCCGCTGCGGTTATCTTTTTACATAACCATCCCAGTGGGGACCCCAAACCAAGTCCTCAGGATCTGGAATTAACTAAAAGATTATGTGAGTCCTGCACTATGCTGGGGGTTAAGGTGCTGGACCATATCATTATTGGTGAGGAATGTTTTTATAGTTTTGCCCAGATGGGTCAAATTTAAGTTCAAGTGAAAAAGTTTAACTATCATTTGAGAAAAGGGATAGCGAAGAGATAGAGGAGAACAGGATGAAACAAGTTGATTTAAAGTATTGTACCAAATGTGGTGCTCCATTAACAGAAATCATTGTTGAGGGTAAGCCCCTTAAGTATTGTGAGAACTGTCAGACTACCTATTATGATAATCCGCTTCCCAGCGTGGCGGTGGTAGCCAGCAATGGCAAAGGGCAGATAGTATTGGTCAAAAGGAAAGCAGAACCCGGCAAAGGCTGCTGGGCCCTGCCTGGAGGGTTTATAGATGACGGGGAATCTGCAATCCAGGCCTCTCTAAGGGAGCTGGAAGAAGAGACCGGTTTAAAGGGTATTGTCAATAATTTTATTAAGATTTTTAATCATGAAAGTGAATTATATGGGCATGTTATTATTATAACCTATGAGGTAGGCATTATTGGGGGTGAATTGAAAGCTGGAGATGATGCAGAATGTGCTAAATTTTTTAATGTAGAGGAAATACCGACTCTGGCTTTCCCCTTTCAGCAGGAAGCAGTGGAGCAGGTTTTTGGCTTGAACGGCTCTGATCTATATGAAGGAGTATAGCGGTTTCGTCTTGCGTAAAGAGAAGAAAAAGATTGCAAGTAGAATTGATTCAAAAAACGAAAAGTTTTTAATTAAAAACCGTATTTGTCACTGCGAGCTTGCCCTAAGGGCAAACGTGGCAGCCACATACTCTATTACCCGCAGTATTTAACATTATACGGCATAGAGGTATACCTGCATATTTCTTTAAAGATTGTTGGTAATAGTGAATGTGATCGCCACGTCGCTACGCTCCTCGCGATGACAGAAAAAGAAAAAGCTCCTCGCGATGACAAGACCGTTATACGTCTTACGTTTTACGTTTTACGTTGTACGTTAAAGATAAAGAGTGCGGGGATAAATGTGGGGAAGAGGTATATCGTATAAAGTATAAAGTATAACGTGAAGAAAAAATAATAGTTTAACCAGGACATAGGTTACACTTTTGCTTCAGGACATGGGTTACACTGTATACCCTCTTTCATTAGCTATAGTATAAAAAATTTATTTGTAACGACTAAGAACGGAACGTATTACTTTTCTTTGTCAATTCAAGAAAGTTATTTCTTATATTTTACTATAAAAACCAAAAACCGCTTAGCATAAGTGGATGTGATTGCCACATTGAGCTAACGCTCAATTCGCAATAACCAAGACGTTGGTATAGTTGTAAGTTGTAGGAAAATAAAAACTTTACAGAGTTAAGTCAATTGAATTTTACATATTTTGGAGCTATTCTGGACTAAATAAGAAATGCTAACGACTAAATACTTTTTCATAAAAAAACTTTAAAATAAGGGAATTGGAATGAAAGTACTGGCGCTTGATTATGATGGTGTAATCGTTGACAGTGAAATGGATGCCCTTTTTGTTAGTCATAATGCCTATTTAGAATTGACCGGAAATCGCAACCAGAGATTATTTGGCGGAGAAAAATTTACCTTTCAGAATTGGTCTGAAATTCAGAAAAAATATGAACGAGAGATAAAATATTATCAATCTTTAAGACCTTATATCAGAGAGGCAACTGACTATGGTCTTATACAAAAACTAATTGAGGAAAATAGCATTTTATCAAACCAGCGAGAGTTTGACCAGTACCGCCAAACAGTACAATTTGAGTTTAAGAAATTTCACAAACTCTTCTATGAGGAGAGAAGGAAATTACAGGAGGAAGATTTTCAAAAATGGCTTGCTCTGGAACCGGCATATACAGAGGTAGTGGAAGGAATCAGGCGATTTAG
>JAKPKS010000047.1 GCA_029553585.1 Candidatus Atribacteria bacterium
AAAATAACTTTGATAAAGATAATATTAAGATAATTAAAGAAAAAGGTATAACCTACCCCAAAGGATTTCAGGCAGCTGGTATAAACTGTGGCATCAGACCGATGAGAAAAGACTTAGCCTTAATCTATTCAGAACAAGTTGCCCAGGCGGCTTCCCTATTTACTCAAAATCAGTTCAAAGCGGCGCCGCTTTGGGTTACTGAAGAAAACTTAGCACGCTCCAATGGTAAAATACTGGCTATATTGGTAAATAGTGGTATTGCCAATGCCTGCACCGGGGAGAAGGGCTTACAGGATGCCTGGGAGACGGTTCGCTATGTTTCAGAATATTTAAATATTAAACCGGAATATGTGGCAGTGGCCTCAACCGGCAAGATAGGTGAGTTTCTTCCGCTGGAAAAGATGAAATCGGGTATCAAAAAAGCAGTAAAACAGCTGAGCATTCAGGGTGGGGAAGAGGCGGCGGAGGCTATATTGACTACCGATACCAGAAAAAAGGAGATAGCAATTAGTGTTAACCTAAATGGTAAAGAGTTCCGGATAGGAGGAATAGCCAAAGGTTCTGGTATGATTCATCCCAATATGGCTACTATGTTGAGTTTTATTACGACTGACTTAGCTATACAGAGTAATCTTTTACAGGAAGCCCTGCGGGAAGTCACGGCTCAGACCTTTAATATGATTAGTGTTGATGGTGATACCAGCACCAATGATATGGTAATACTTATGGCTAATGGCTTAGCCGGGAATAACATCATTACCGAAAAGAAAGAAGATTATCGGCTCTTTCTTGCTGCGCTAAAGCTGGTAACAGAATATTTAGCCAAAGAGATCGCCCGCGACGGAGAAGGGGCTACCAAACTTATCGAAACAGAGGTTCAGCATGCCTTATCAGATAGTGATGCAGAAAAGGCAGCCAAAGCGGTAATAGATTCACTGCTGGTCAAGACCGCTATCTATGGGCATGACCCCAACTGGGGGCGTATTTTAGCAGCAGTGGGTTATTCCGGGGCAAAGCTTGAGGTAGGGAAAGTAGATCTCTACTTAAAAGAAAAGATTGTGTCAGATGGTCAGCCGATCCCCTTTTCCATAGATATAGTGCGGAAATATCTAATAGAATCACCAGAGATAAAGATAGTGGTGGATTTAAAAATCGGTCATGGTAAGGCAACAGCCTGGGGATGCGACCTTACCCATGAATATGTCAATATAAATACTAAATACAATTAAGCCCAGTTAGCAGTTAGAGTAGGTTGAATTAAACTAAAAATGGAGGATAAGAAATGTCAAAAAATAGCACTTTTCGTGCAGATGTTTTAGTAGAGGCATTGCCCTATATCAAGAAATTCTGGAATAAGATAGTGGTAGTAAAATATGGTGGCAGTGCTATGGAAGATAAGCAGCTGGAGAAATCCATTATCAAGGATATTATTTTACTGCGTTATATAGGTATGAAACCAGTAATTGTGCATGGAGGGGGACCTGAAATTACCCAGGAAATGAACAAACAACATAAAACTCCACAATTCATCGAGGGTTTAAGAGTAACTGATAAGGATACCATGGAGATCACCGAAATGGTTTTAACTGGAAAGATTAATACCCGTCTGGTAGCTGAGGTCAATCTATGTATTGCCGAGGATCAGGGCAATGGTATTAAAGGTATCGGCCTAAGCGGCGAAGATGCGCAATTACTTATGGTGAAAAAGTTTGATAGCCTGGATTTAGGGTATGTGGGAGAGATTGAACAAATTAATACCGAAATAATAACCCTGCTCTTAGAGAAAGATTATCTTCCTATCATAGCTACTATTGGTGTTGATAATTATGGTGAGAGGTATAACATTAATGCTGATACAGCAGCAGGTGAACTGGCTGGTGCTTTAAAGGCAGAGAAATTAATCTATCTTACCGATGTGGATGGTATATTTCGTAAATTAGCAGATGCCGGTTCATTGATTAGCAGTTTGAATTTGGAAGAAACTCAGCAACTACTAACTTCAGGACAGATACAAAAAGGGATGATTCCTAAGTTAAAATCAGCTCAGAGGGCATTGGAAGGCGGGGTTAAAAAGGTCCATTTTCTCAATGGCAAACGCCCCCATTCTATACTACTGGAGATATTAACTGATAGTGGAATAGGGACTGAATTTGTGATTAGCAGGGATGAGGGTTAAGCAAAGAATTAGATTAGTGCGAATATATAAAGAGAATTTTAATAAAATTAGTTTTCAGGAGGATTATGATGGAAAGTAAAGAATTAATACAAGATGAGCAAAAATATTTAATTCATACCTACAATAGACCGCCTATCATTTTAGATCACGGCGAAGGTCTCAAGGTCTGGGATTTAGAAGGGAAAGAATATTATGATTTTATTGGTGGTATAGCGGTTAACAGTTTAGGCTACAGTCATCCTAAGATTGTGAAGGCGATCTGCCAGCAAGCCGTGAAGTTAATCCATTGCTCCAACCTTTTTTACAATGCCCCCCAGATCCTGTTGGGTAAAAGACTGGTGGAATTGTCCTGTGGAGATAGAGTCTTTTTTGCCAACAGTGGGGCTGAGGCAAATGAGGGTGCTATAAAGATGGTCGTTAAATACCAGAAAGAGCAAGGTAGAGACAGGCATAAGGTTATCTATTTTAAAAATTCCTTTCATGGCAGAACTATTGCCACTCTGGCTGCTACCGGAACTTATAAATATCAGAAAGATTATCTCCCTATACTGCCTGCCTTTAAACAAGCAATATTTAATGATTTAGATTCTGTTA
>JAKPKS010000062.1 GCA_029553585.1 Candidatus Atribacteria bacterium
AGGTTCCTGGCATCAACATTGTGAGCAGTTTCCATAATTGGCATTTCAGATAATTTTCTGATAATCATAGTAAGTCTCCTTATTGTTATTTTTTATATTTGAATTCTAATATATGGTTATGGCGTATGCTATTCTAAAATAAGTTTAGGAATTTGATCAAAGAATAATTCTTGATATCAGAAACATATTACCATATAAAAGGAATTAATCTATATTTTACTTTTTGGGTATACTCTTTATAACCTTCCAGCTCACTTAACAGGGTCTGGTCTTCTAAGTAAGTACGAATAATAAAAATAATTATAATCAGGGAGGACATAGTCAAGGCATAAACCGAACCTAACGCCAGCGGGGTAGCTATAGCCCCTACGATATAACCTGTATATCCCGGATGTCGTAGATAGCGATACGGTCCCCCTGCCGCAAGACTGTGCCCCCGGTCATCCTGAATTCGAACTACAGTTGAGAAAAATTTATTTGATACCATTGACCAGGTAAATAACATAGTACCCAAAAATAACATAATAAGCCCTAAAATATGGGCTCCAGTGTTAAGGATAGGGCTCCATTTAAAACGATAATCCAGTCCAGAGAGTATATAAACGCTAAAAAATGGAATTAAGGCTATAGTCATCAATGTCTTATCCCATTTTTTCACATCTTTCTTCTTTCGACCTCTTTCTGCCATAAGTTCTCGTGGCAATACCAGATAATTAATTACTAAAATAGTGATTTGAGTGATCATAAAAAGCCAGGCCCAACTCCATTTCAAGGTCCAGGAAGAAATAAAAAGTAGTATGCCCTGTAATAGAAAGGTAGAGGCTACCTGTACCATTCTTCTTATGACATCCCTATTCATTTTAGTAACCCTTTATTCCCACAACCGGCGGTCAACAGTATCCATGTTTATTAGTTTTGGCCATAAATAAATCTGTTATCTATATTAACATAATTGGGAAGTTTTTAAGCGGAAATATTAAATCGATAGAATTAAATGACAAAATGCTGTGTCATTTATACTATTTTCTTATTTTTACGACCTCACCATTATTGGCTTTTTGCAGTTCTTCTGGAGATATTTTTATAAGCGCATATTCGGAACCGCCACCGGTTAACACAATATCCTTCTCTATAACTACCGGGTCAATGAGGAATGTAGCCATATAGCCAAAAGAAGGGGTTCCACCACAGGGATAGCCGGTTTTGGTTAAAATTTCATCAGGAGCAGCAATCCGGGGTTTGGGAATATTTAGTACTTTTCCCACCCGGGAAGTACTTACCCGGGCATCCCCCTGGACAATCGCGACAATTAGATTACCCTCAGAATCGATAAGACATATATTTTTTACACAATCACTATCCTGCACATTTGCCGCCTGGGCTGCCTCTTTAACCGAATGGCATGATTGTTCAAATTGAAGAAATTCACATTTTATATTATGGTCAGCAATAAACTGTTTTAACTTCTCTTCATATTTATGCATAGTAATTCTAATTGCTCATACCTTTAACATTTTTTATTTATCAGTAAAAATAAGATGGCCTGTTTCGATTATTAATCATCAGTAATTCTGAGAACAGTTATTTAAAGTAATTCTTTGATCACCTGCGCCTCGTTGTGCACTTCATCTTTAGCTCCATAGAGTATGGTAACGTCTTTATGCTTTTTTACAATCTCTTTCAGCTGATTAAAAACTTCTTTATTTGCCATTATCTCTGCTCTATACTTTTCCTGAAAAGATACCCATTTTTCAGGGTCATGACCAAACCATTGCCTCAACTCAGTTGATGGAGCAATATCTTTCAGCCATAAATCTAAAGCAGCCCTCTCTTTGGAGATACCCCGGGGCCATAGCCGGTCAACCAAAACACGATACCCGTCATCTTTTTCTGCTTTCTCATAAATCCTTTTCAACTTAATCATCTTTCAACCTCTCTATTTCTCTTTGAATTTCTTCAATAATTTCGGTATTATATGTTTTTTTCTTATCTCCTTCTTTCATTGAAATAATATAGAACACTTTGCCACCATATTTAGCGGTAAACTTTTTATGGGTG
>JAKPKS010000065.1 GCA_029553585.1 Candidatus Atribacteria bacterium
TTTGCCCGTTTAGGAGGGCTTGGACCAACTCTTCTTTTTGTTCTTTGGTATATTGTCTTTTCTTAATCCCCATAACCACTTTGCTCCTTTTTCTTTTTCCCCGGTTATTTACAATTATACCGGAAGTCTTACTTTTTTAGAAATGTGTCCAGTGGTTGGGGTGCAGTCCAGATTGTGTTTTTAGGCAGTGTTATTGGCATAGCCTGCACATCTGTTCCGGTAGGGAAAGATGCCTCAGTTGATGGTTCTGTTATGACAACACATACTTGTGATGGATGGTATGATGCCCGTCTGGTAGTGGTGCCTGGCCAGACCTTTGAAGCTGGTGCCATGATGCCAATATATAAAAATATCTGCATTCAAAGTAGACCAAATGTAGAGCTAAAAAAAGTTGGTGAGATTCCACAGGTTGAAAAGACCTACACTTATTACCATGTAGGATATCCCTGTATGAATGAGAATCAGGTTATAATTGGAGAAACTACTTTTGGTGGGCGCCGTGAATTTGGCAATGGAGATGCTTGGATTGAGATTGATCAGCTGGAAATATTAGGATTACAGCGTTCTAAAACTGCCCGCGAATGCATAGAGATAATGGGTGCACTGGCAGAAAAGTATGGTTATGGCGATGGTGGTGAATGTCTGACTGTTACCGACCCCAATGAAGCCTGGCATTTTGAAATAATGGGGCCCGGACCCCTTTGGGCTCCGAATAGTGGCAAACCAGGGGCAGTTTGGGTTGCACAAAGAATTCCGGATGGAGAAGTTGGAGTAAGTGCTAATCGTGCCAGAATAGGAGAAATTAATCTTGATGATAAAAAGAATTTTATGGCCTCTTCCAATATCTTTACTCTGGGAGAAGAGATGGGGTTTTATGATTCTAAATCGGGTAAGCCCTTCAATTTTTATGAGGTCTATGCACCAGTAGAAATTGGTGGTCCGTATTATAGCAGCCGTAGAGAATGGAGGGTGCTCAGCCTGGTAGCTCCATCTCTTAATCTTGACCCCTATGCAGAAAGATTTCCCTTTACAGTGAAACCGGATAAAAAACTTTCAGTACAGGATTTAATGGATATTAAGAGAGACCACTATGAAGGAACTGAATTTGATTTAACCACAGGAATGGCTGCTGGCCCCTTTGGAACACCAGATCGCTTTGCCACTCCCGGAGCAGTCAAACCGGAAGATCGTAAGAATGTAGATTGGGAGCGTGCAATTTCTTTGTTCAGATGTTCCTATAGTTTCATATCTCAGGCTAGAAGCTGGCTTCCTAACCCAATTGGTGGATTAATATGGTTTGGAGAGGATGTTCCACATTCCACCTGTTTTGTACCCTTCTATTGCCAGGTAACTGAAGTCCCGGTGTCATTTAGTGTGGGAAGAAGAGATATATTCGACCGTAATTTTGCCTGGTGGCCATTTAACTTCGTATCTAATTGGGCAGACCTTAAATACTCTTATATGATTGAAGATATAAAGGCAACTCAACATGAGGTCGAAGGAGACTTCCTGGCTATGCAGGCAGCAGTAGAAATGGCAGCCTTGGAACTCTATAAGAAAGATCCGGATTTGGCGGTAAAATATCTGACCAATTATTCTAATAGCTGTGCTAACAGAGCTGTAGAGAGATGGTGGAAATTGGCAGATGATTTAATCGCAAAATATGATGACGGTTATGTGGACGCTCTTACCTCAGTTGGTTATCCAACCTGGTGGCTGGAAGAAGTAGGTTATGGAGATACTACTATAAAAGGATATAATTAGCATTTTTCAGTTCCATAACCCAGAAAAATTAATTTTCATGTGATTCTGTTACCTATTAAACAGTAGTGATCTTAATAAACTTCAAGACTAAACAAAAAGCAATCGTGGCCTTACCTCAAACAAGGCCACGATTGCTTCCTCTAGGATATCCCTCATAATTGCTTTTGAGAAATCTTGTAATGTACCTCTTTATTCATAGTGACATTTTATCAAGATAATTAATAAGGTGACATTATCATAAAATAATCACATATCAGATAAAAAGTTGTTGACAAAATATTTGTTTAAATGTATAAATTGTTTAAGAAATATCAAACTAAGTAAAAAGGAGAGGTCCAAAATGGCCAAAGGCTGCGGCGACAAAAAAACCAAAGAAACTGACAAAAAAAAGAAGAAATAATATCACAACAATAGACTTCTAACTGACTATTCCAATATTCAGTTTAGATAAATCGCAAAATTTAAACAAATTCAAAAACCCTGACCACCCCTCTGGTTCAGGGTTTTTGAATTTAGAGGAATGATTTTAAGAAAGATGTTATATCCCCTGATGTATCTGTAGTTTTTGCAAATAAGGTGGGATAATTTAATGTTTTTTTAAAACCTGTCTTAACAAAGCAGGGCTGGCTAAGATTTTACCTACCACCAAAATTATTTCATTTGCCTTATGCAATCCATAACTCTTTAGGAAAGATTTTCCTCCTACAGTAATAGAGGCAATAAGGCTAAGTATCAATAAGTCCAGCCAGCTCTTAGGGGCTTGCCAGTTACTTGCTATTCTAATAACTATAACAGTTCCTAAAGAACCACTCAAAATTCCACAGATATCACCCACAATATCATTCATAAAACTGGTTACACGATTGGCATGTTTAACTAAAAATAGTCCCTTTTTGGCTCCAAAGACCTTTTTGGCTGCTTTGGCATGAAAAGATTCTTCTTCTGCTGCCACAGCTGCCACACCGATCATATCAGCTATTACACCTATGGAAATAATGATAAATAAAATTAGAATTGCCAGTAGAAAGGGGATGGTTTCGATCCAGAGATAGGCTATTAGAGCTACGACAATAGTCAGGAAAAAGGTAAGAAATGTAGTAATAATACTTTCTTTAAAGTTTTTTAATATAATAATCACCCTGAGATTGAGACATGTTCTTAAAAATTCTTATGACTGCCAGGCAGATTTAAAATAGATGGCAATATGCCAGGTCAATGTTGCGGCTTAGGTCCAGTAGGTTTTCCCCTGGAATAGCCTGCTGTTACCAGACAGGTGGTTTCCCTTTCATATCCCAGCTATATGGTTACCCGATATAGGACTGGATTGCCACTGAGACCACACTTAAATCCCTGGCATATTCGGCAAAGCCGACAGCCTAGAAGTTTTCCTTCAAATGCGCACTGTTCCTTAGCTTTTTTAGCAGTCCAGGTTTCCGCTTTAGTAAAAGCATCAGGTACCTTGATGCCTACCTAGTTTCAATGCCTCCCCCTGAACCACGCAAAGCAGGCTACACTGCACCCATCTTGCAACAGATGCAGGTTCGCTTTTATGCTTTTCAAGAGCATACAAGCCTCCACGGGAAAGGGGTCTACGCCCGCATGCCATTGCGGATCGCCCCTGACCCTTAACTCCCAGCATTAGCTCCCAACTGGGCGTTAGCAGCCAACACCAGGAACTTCATCGATGTGCCCTTGACGGATTTTTAGGCCCGCCTTCAGGAATAGGGCATTAACTAGGATACTGCACCATCTATTTATAATATTATATCTGTTTTTGTTAAAAATACAAATTGCCAGCAACAGCAAATAGATCCTTTAAAAATGTACCCCAATTAAGCTATATTATTAAAATTACTTTATTTGTTTGCTAATTCTGTAGTGCAATTAGGACAACGGGTTGCCTTTATAGGTATTACAGTAAAGCAAAAAGGGCACTCCTTGGTGGAAGGAGGGGGTACTTCCTCCTTCTTTTTCAGCTGATTGAGGAAACGTATCACCACAAAAATAGCGGCTGCAATTATTAAAAAACTGATAATAGTATTGATAAAGACACCATAGTTTAAGGTAACTGCACCGGCTTCCTGTGCCTGAGCCAGAGTCAGATAGGGGCCGGGTGTGGCTCCCTTCTTTATCAAAAGAAAGAGATTGCTAAAATCGATTCCCCCTAAAAGGACTCCAATAGGCGGCATCAGTACATCATTGACAAAAGAATTAACGATTCCTCCAAAGGCAGCACCCATTACGATACCTACTGCCATATCAATCACATTGCCTCGCATGATAAATTTTTTAAATTCCTCTAACATGATAGCTCTCCTTTCTTTTTGATTAACTACTATGTTTTGTGATCAATTTTTAATTGACCAACTCAATTTTACACTAAAATTATTCTTTTTAACAGGATTATTTATAACTGCGGAGAACTTAGGATATTGCCAAACTAATCATTCTGAGTTATTTTTATAGTAATATTTTATATAGTGCTTTTTCCACAACATTAAATAAGCAGATTATCTGAGAGCTTAACTTCCGGGGAAAGGATTGATTCTGATCATCGTATCATATGTTGCCTTATTGGCAAGGGTTATTCTAATAGCTTTTGAGAAGATAATAGTCAGGCTTTTGGGGGATCGGGAGGGTGATGCAGATATTAATTTAACTGCCACCTTTTTATTCTTTGTGATTGGCGCCCTTATTCTGAGCCCCCTGTCTCTCTTCTTTTCAGTGAAGGGTATAGAATTCTTACTTCCCTGTTATCTGAGTAGTCTTCTATATACAATATATGCCTATTCTTTCGTCACTGCCCTGGCTACCGGTGAAACCTCCCTGGTAACGCCGGTTTATAGCTTAAATGGACTGATCTTAGTTCTTTTTTCTTTTTTTCTGCTTTCCGAGCCACTCACCTTAACTAAGATAACAGGTGTTCTGCTGATGATAGTGGGGGTCTCTTTGCTAAAAGATATCAGAAATCCTTTATATTCCCTGAAATATCTTATCTCTAATCTGCCAGCCAGAATGATGTTTTTAGCGATAATCAGTCAGAGTTTAGGGAGGATTATTGATAAACACTATCTTTCCAATATTGAGCCGGTCATCTATGCCACTGTACTCTATTTCTTCATTTCCTTTAATCTATTCCTGGTTTTACTCTTCAGAAGAAAAGTTACTATGATTAAAAAGGTGTTTCTGGAAAAACCAAAGCTTTCTCTGGCTAGCGGCTTTACCAATGGTTTTTCTTACCTGTTTTTACTTTATGCCATACAGAGACTTGACCTGAGTGTAGCAGAACCATTCACCAATCTGTCGGTGATAATAACCCTGCTTTTTTCAGCCCTTATCTTTGGTGAAAATATAGCGGAAAAACTACCGGGAACTATCATAATCCTGGTAGGTGGGTGGTTGTTATACCTGAATTTTTAAGAAGGAGGTAAATGTTTTGAACAAAAAGGAAAATAATAAGCCAGCAGAGCTGGAAATCAGACCTGCTACCAGACAGGATGCTGCTATCTTATTATCTTTAATAAAAGAACTCGCTGTTTATGAAAAATTAGCTGATAAGGTGGTAAACAGCGAGGAGGCTATCAGGGAGGTATTGTTTGGTCAAAAGCCTTATGCTGAGTCAATAATTGCCTATTGGGAAGGCCAGCCTGTCGGTATGGTCATCTTTTTCCACAATTACTCTACTTTTTTAGGTAAACCTGGTTTTTACATTGAAGACCTCTTTGTAAAAGAAGAGTACAGGGGCAAGGGTATAGGTAAAGCTCTATTGTTGGAATGTATACGTTTGGCTAAAGAGAGAAAATGCGGCAGGGTAGAATGGGTGGTGTTAGACTGGAATCCAGCCCGTGAGTTTTATGAAAAGATGGGAGCCTATCCTCTAACCGACTGGATTATTTATCGTATGGATGAAGAGGCTATGGGGAAGGCAGTTTCTGACTAAACTACTACACCCTGACCGTTTTCCATTGTCCCCTCTGATAGAAGGTGTAGATAACCAAAAGCTCTATAAATTCTGCCAACAGAAAACCAACCCAGATATAGGTGATAGGCAGGTGTAAGACATAGACCACCAGGGCAGAATAGGGTACCTGGAATAGCCACCTGGAGGCAATCCCTGATACTAAATAGGGTAAATTATAACCGGAACCGGTAAATACAGTGTTTAAGCCCATAGAAATAGCTACTGCTATAAAACTAGGTGAAATGATATAGATCATTTTTCGGCCTATCTCTATTACCTCTTGCTGGTTTATAAATATTCTCATAATAGCTTCTGGGAAGAGAAAGGATAAAGAAGCAATGATGCTGGTAATTATTATTCCTAAAAAGGAGGCGTAAACAGCAGTACGATGTGTTCTCTCTATATTGTTAGCTCCTAAATTCTGTCCGGTAACCGCACTGCCCCCCATGGCAAGACCTAGTAATGGAAGGAAGACCAGATTGAAAAGTTTCATTCCTATGCCAAAGGTAGCCAGAGAAAGGGTGCCATAAAGGGAGACAAACTTTAGCAGGAGAAACTGACCTCCCTGTCGAAAAAACATTTCCAGGCCGGTGGGCAGCCCTATAGTACTCAATTTTTTAAAATTTTCTTTACTTAACTTTAAAAGCCCGGTAAAGGATATTTTAACATAACTTTTTCCGGCTAAGAGAATATAAAGACCTGCTAAGAAGGCAATCACAGTTGATATTACGGTGGCAATAGCAGCCCCTTTAATACCCATACCCATTCCACATATTTTGGTACCGGGAATAACATCAAACATTAAGATTGGATCCAGAATGATATTTAAGATGGAAGTAAAGAGCATAATATACATAGGATATCTGGCATCACCAATACAGCGCAAGGCAGTGTTTACACTGAATGAGGCAAACATAAAGGGAAGAAAGGCTGAGCGGATAACCCCATAATCTAAAATATATCTGATTACTACAGGATCATTAGAGAAGAAGGAGCTTAAAGGTTTTAAAACCAGAAGTAACAAAATTGCCATCACCATGGAAACTATGGCTTTAAATAAGATGGATTGTTCGATAACCTCTTTGGTTCTGGTAAATTGTCCTGCTCCAAAACTCTGAGAGATGAGTGAAACCGCACTAATACCAATAATCTCATTGATGATATCCGCTACCCAGAAAATGGTTACAAAGATAGCCACTCCAGCCACTGCCTGGGCAGAGATTCTGCCAATCCAGACCATATCGACAAGATCATAAAGAGTCTGGGCAAAAAACCCAAACATAGTAGGCAGGGAAACTACCAATAAATTTTTAATTATATTTCCTTCAGTCAGTTTTTGATTATTTCTTTTAGTCATGTTCACAAATTTTTCTTAAAAAACTAATCCCTCTGTGCTATAATAACAAAAAAGACTTCAGCAGCCTTTGCTCCCAGTCCATATAGTTCATATTCTTAAATGGTATCTGGTAAATACATTAATCTATAATATTATAAAATTAGTTTTTTTCCAAATAATGATTTAAAAAGTAAGAGGATTTTCTGTTAATATTTCTGGTAATATTAATATATACCATCCTCTCGCCATCCTGATACTGGTTAATAGACCTATCTTGAATACAAATATTAATCCTGCAGGAGTTGATATGGCTTTTCTCTTAATTTTAGATAGAGAACACAAGGCTTTATGGGTAAAGGCTAAAAATAGATCAAATGATAGCAATTGGTTTTTACCGGAAGTTGAGGACCCTGTTAATAAACCCTCAAACCGTTTAAATGTTGAGCTGTTAGCCAAACAGGCCTTTATTCCACTCAAATCTATCCTGATTGGCCAGAAAACGATCTTAGATATCTTCCATAATGAGCAGCAATTATATATCTTCTTGTGTCTGGGTAAGGAATCAACAGAAGTACTTTTTGATTTAACCAAATTTAAAAATATTCAATGGATGCCCATCAATTTTATAAATGAATCAGAATCTTTCTCTAGTTTTATCGGCAAGTCTATCCTGGATGCCTACTATGATCTTGTATGGACTGATTTTCAGGAAAAAATAAACAGGTTTCATATTATTAAAAGTGGCTATGGACGAAAAGATACCGAAGAACATAATAATGCAATTCTGGAAGGCCGACAAAATATTCTGGTTGAGCTAAAAGAGTATTATGACCTCTACCATCAACCTATTCCGGAAAATGGTGATCATGCACTCTTAAATAGCTGGAAAGGATTACCCCTGGCAGCCCTGGGGATTACCGGGGTTACTCTGGATACCTTTGACAAAATAGCAGACTTTTTAGACAAATCGGAAAATGCGTCGCAATACCCTGCTCAGAATGTGGTGGAACAATACAAAAAAACCTTTCTGAAGTGGTGTAAAAAGAATAATAAGCAATTTTCTGCCCATAAACCTGTGATAATATCACAATTTAAGATAATCAGACAATTTAACGAAAAAAAGACAGACTATCTAAATATCACCTGATTTCTTTGTCTGAAGAAGAAGTTCAAGGGAATGTCCTTGTTGGCTGGAATAAGGAGCAAGGGTAGGGTCCTTATTGACTGGGACAGGGACTCAACCCTTGACCAGAAGTAAGCAGCAAAACCTTCCTTCTCTTTATGAATAATGGGTTATTATCAAAGGTCAATTAATAAGGTATAACCTCAGCATATTTAACGCCCGGCGTGCTGCACGCAGACGAATTATCTGTCTTTCCCTCTGCAATTGATATTTTTGTATCAGAGTCTGTTTATCATCAGCAAGTGCAATATAAACTAATCCCACCGGCTTTTCCGGACTTCCTCCCGCTGGACCGGCAATTCCGGTTATGCCTATTCCCAGAGAACTGTTACATTTTTTACGCACACCTTCCGCCATTGCCCGGGCTACTGGTTCGCTGACCTCTCCAAACTCTCTTAAAAGAATAGCGGGCACCTCTAATAATTTTTCTTTAATCTCTCCACTATAGCTGATAATGCCACCTTTAAAATAGTCAGAACTGCCTGGAACAGCAGTAATCATTTCTCCCAGCATTCCACCGGTGCATGATTCTGCCACTGCCAGGGTTAATCCCTTTTCTCGAAGCATGTCACCAATCACCCCTTCTAAAGAGTCCTGGTCATAGCCGAAGATATAGTCACCCAGAAGACCTTTCAGCTGTTTGGTAGCTTCATCCAGCATAGTTTTTGCCTCTGCGGTTGTATCAGCCAGGGCATTGAGCTGAATCTGTATATCTTCCGGTGTGGCATAAATACCAATATTGAGGTCTTGATGTGAGAGAATAAAGGTTTTTATTTTATCATTCAAAACTGATTCTCCCAGCCCGCTGGTTCTGATAATCTTGGATTCCCTCTGTTTCAGGTTAGGGAATTTCTTTTGCAGGAAGGGGATAATCTGTTCCGGCAGTAGATGTTTCATTTCCAGAGGAACACCGGGCAGGGCAGCAACTACTCTACCTTCTTTTTCTAATATCAGAGCTGGTGCTGTCCCATAGGGATTAAGGATACAATGGGAGCCTTCCGGTAAAAAAGTCTGTTTCAAATTACTCGGTGCAATAGCAATACTTATATTGGTAAGAGTCTTAATCAGATGTTCTTCTGCCTCAGGATACTTTACCAGCTTTAACCCAAAGGCTTTAGCGATGGATTGAAAAGTAATATCATCCTCTGTGGGACCCAATCCACCGGTGGTAATAATTATCCGGGAACGTTGGAAGGCTTGCCGTAACTGAGCCACCAGTTCTTCCTCCTCATCGCCCACGGCTGAAATATGTTGTACGGTAAGGTTTATCTCTTTCAGTTTTTTTATAATGTAGTTAGCGTTAGTGTCAATGATATTGCCACAGAGAATCTCATTTCCGATACTAATTATTTCTGCATTCATTATTTATTTATACTCCTTTTTTATTTACTGGATTAAAGATAGATGCCTCATGTATGCTGGTTCTGGAATCCCAATCATTTCGCTCATGATGTTTTAGCCCGCCTGGATGGTATCTAAAATGGGCTATAGTTTTCGGTGGGAAAATCAGGTGAAAGTGAAAAATATGGTACTAATAAAATAATTAATGATATTGTTTTTTATCACATTTTCACCTATATTTATTACATTATATGGCCGGTAGTGGTATGATAAGTTCATAAAAAGATAAATAATATAATTTTATAAAAAATCATTACCGATCCTGTCAGGTCCTCAGTAATTATAGAATAAATTTATTCCTTTGACAATGAAACTTTACCATTTTCTCTTTATTATCATTTAATTACAGGCCTGCTGGCTGGCTATTAAATTATATTTTAATAAGTGTAATAACATGAATTTAGCAAGAGGTGTATCGCTATGATGGATCTGTTAATCGAGATGCGTAATCTGAACCCCTATATCTGGGCTTTATTAATATTTGTATGTAGGATTGTGGATGTTTCGCTGGGCACCTTTCGTGTCCAGATGATTATTAATCGGAAAAAAGTATTAGCCGGTATCGTGGGCTTTTTCGAGGTATTCGTTTTTATTCTAATTATATCTAAAGTCATCCAGGATATTGGTAATTTTATGAATGTTCTGGCTTACAGCGGAGGTTTCGGTACTGGTACTATTGTTGGTATCACAATAAGCGAGAAGCTCTCACGGGAGATGATATCGGTAGGCATCATATCCCGAAAATGCTGGCCAGAAATTGAAAAACGTTTGCGGCAAGAGGGGTTCGGAGTTACCCGCAATATTGGTTATGGTTTGGAGGGTGAATTGCAGGTTTTGCAAATAGTAACCCAGCGAAACTGTTTTACCAAGATTCGGGAAATTGCTCTGGCATATGACCCTAAGGCTTTTATCACCTCTTATCTGATTGTCGGAAGGTCGGGCGGTTATTTTTATGATGTAAAAAGTAAAACCTGACCATTATGACCATTAAAACTTTTTATAAATTGTTCAATGCCGAAAGCTGAGCAGGCTTGTCTATATCGAGGGCGATTTCAGGTGCAGCCAGAATGGCTTTTCCGGTATACCCTTTTAAATATTGAGGAACTAATTTTTCCAGATCCCGAATAGATAAGTATTTTTTAAGATACTTTACCACCAGTCTTTGTCCCAGGATGCTGGCCATCTTTAGCGGTTGTTTCCGAAATAGAATGAATTGCTCAATAATACCGGCACAATCCATAATTACTTTAGGATTAGCCAAAAACAGATTGCCTCCGGTAAAAGAACCTTCCACCAGATTGGCATAAATTCGTCTCAATTCATTATCCGGAAACAGAGTAATATAAGATTCCTTGCTGATGATAGCATAATAGATATCAAATCCAGGGCTGCCAAAACAATTATCCATAAAATCTTCAATATGACTTACTGATACTAAGGGCAGGTCGCAGGTAATTATCAAAAGATAAGGTTCCTTCTGAAAGTGGGGGATAGTCCTTTTTAGTGTATCTGGTAAGGTAGCTCCGGAGGGGAGCATAGTAACAGCAAAGGTTGTAGCTCCTATCTCCTGCCCTACTTCTTCAGGTCCGGCAACATACACCTGCGACACATACCTGGTATTATGCAAAACCTCGATGATATGGTGGATAATTGGCTTGGATCCTGATTTGGCAATAGACATCAATGCTTTATATTCCTGACCGGTTACCTTTTGTAAAGCAGGCTTGCTCTTTCCCCCAGCCAGTATCAGAGCTTTATATTTTTTAGTTACTATCATTTTTCTTCATTTTGCTAAATTACTTTTTTAATAAAAATCTTGTGTTTAATATATACTGCCACATAGCCAGAATATAACTATTCAAAGCCATTACAGTACACTGAACAGAGAATATTTGTCAAAATTTTAATTATTTATTATAATAACATTATCAATAACAGGGTTCAACAGCAAGTGTAGTTTCAGTAACAATATAGAGATATATAAACTGTCTTTAATGTCTTTAATATAGCAGCGTTGTTTATGTGATGAAAAATGGAAATATTAAATATCGAAAGGAGTAGAACAATGGTAAAACACAGCTCTAAGCAGAGTAGCAGTACTGCTCCAAACACTGTTTATTATGGTATGGTAGAGACTGAAATGGGGTGGGTAGGAGTTGCGGGAAACAATGAGGGTCTGCTCAGATTGATATTACCGGAAAAATCACCGGAAAATATACTGACTGAACTGGACTTCTATTTCCGCTCTGGAGAGAGACTGGTGCGGAAAGAGGAGTTATTCTCTGCCCTGGCTGAAAAGATCAAAAACTATTTTGCCGGGAAGCCGACAGAATTTAATCAGGAAAAACTTAACCTGACTGGCTATACTCTTTTCCAAAAAAAAGTTCTCTTAATTACCAGAGATATTCCTTATGGAGTGACTGAAACTTATCGCTGGCTGGCTGAACAGGCTGGTTTTCCGCTGGCTTATCGGGCTGCCGGTGGGGTAATGAGGATTAATCCTCTTCCCCTTGTTATTCCCTGTCATCGGGTTATAGGCAGCAATGGGCAGCTGACCGGATTTTCTTCCCGGGGCGGGCTGGAATTGAAAAGAAGGATGCTTGCTTTAGAAGGAGTTTTAATAACATAGACGCACCAGAAAAATACAATATATAGTATTCTAAAGAGATTGTTGGAGTACTATTTATGGAAGAGATGTGGCAATGGGGATTGGTTTTCATCCACCATATTCAGCAATTTCAATCACCTGCCTTAGATAAATTTTTCATATTGATGACTTCCTTAGGTGCCGAAGTTTCCTATTTAGTGTTATTTGCCTTTATATTGTGGTGTGTACACTTTAAATTAGGCTCCAGGGTACGCTGGCTTTTTGTGTTATCTGTTTATATCAATATTTTATTGAAATTAATGTTTCAAATGGCCAGACCATTCCACCTCTCTCCTGCCGTTCAGCTTATAGCGGCAGAAGGGTATGGTTTTCCCAGTGGGGCAGCCCAATCGTCAGTACTGGTCTTGTGCAGTATTGCCTATGGATTGAAGAGTAAAATTATGTGGTATGTCGCCCTTTTTTTATCTTTTCTGATAGGGGTGTCCAGAATTTATTTAGGGGTACATTTTCCCCATGGAGTATTAGGCGGCTGGCTAATAGGTTTCTTTATCTTTTATGTCTACCATTACTATCTGGAACCTAAGCTGGCAACCATGGTGAAACCGATACAGAATTTAAAGATAAAAATTTTAGCTGCTAGCCTGTTCTCACTATTGTCTGTAATTTTTTTAATTGTTGATGATACCCTGACCATAATAGGCACCTTGGTTGGCATGTCCTGGGGTTTTGTTATCAATAGCCATTTTCTTTTTTTTCAAGAAGCAGGCGGTAACATCTATCAGAGATCATTGCGATTTATGATCGGGGTAACAGGAATTATGCTGCTCTATTTTGGTTTAAAGGTAATGTTCCCCGGACCAGATCAGTATGGCTATAAATTCTGGCAATTTATTCGTTATATGTTGCTGGGTTTCTGGATTTGTGCCGGGGCGCCTTGGGTATTTTATAGATTATCATTAGCAGGAAAAGGGATAAAGAATAATGAAATATATTCCAAAGGATAGATTGTTTGTTAATATGAAGACCCATCCCACTCTCTTTTTGATTCTGATAATATTGTCTATTTCCCTATTAACAGCCAGAGCTAATGTCTATGTGATTAAGGATAAACAGGGAAAGGTGATAAGAACTACCAGCCAGCATCAAATGCACAAACAAGAGAAAGACGCTGGCTATATTATTACTATTTTAATAGAAGATCGGAAAGAAACGAAACAGGTATCTAAATTTAAATATAATTTTAAAGAAAAAATTGACTGGGTAAAGGTGCAGGCTGAGGCGCAACTTATTGAACAGACTTTGAAAGATGGGGCTGTCCATGAACTGAACTATCCGGTTCATCGGGTCCTGGCCACTGCCTATACACCTGATTCGAGATGTTGTGCACCTTATGATGATGGTTTTACTGCTACCGGTTATCCAGCTGGTTATGGCAGTATAGCCATTGACCCGGATTATGGCCAGTTCCGTTATGGCGATGTCTTATACGTGGAAGGTTATGGATTAGGAGTAGCTGATGACTGTGGTTCCGCCATTAAAGGGGAGCATATTGATGTATGTTTTAATTTAGGAGAATTGGCCAAGGCTGATCATTGGGGAAGAAAACAGGTCAGGGTATGGAAAATTAACTAAAAGGTTTTTAGACAAGAGTCATTGGTTGATATAAGGGTTTTAGTTTAAGAGAAGAAAAGAGGAGGTAGGAAATGTTAAAGCTAATACTGGCCTTAACGGCATTATTCGGCCTGGCAAGCTTCGCTCAGGCGCAGACTCAATATGAGCAGGATACTTTTTCCACCGCAGAAGGTGAGTTGACCATTACTTTTATCGGACATGGCACATTGATGCTCTCCTTTCAGGATAAAATAATCCATATTGACCCCTGGGGTAATTTAGCCGATTACCATAAACTACCTAAAGCAGATATAATCTTAGTCACCCATGAGCATACCGACCATCTCGATTTAAAAGCCATCGAACTGCTTTCTAAAGGAGATACCGCTCTGGTTTTAACAGAGGCCTGTCAGAAACAACTTGGTACAGGGCTGGTGATGAAAAATGGTGATATCCAGATGATAAAAAATCTGAGGATAAAAGCAGTTCCCGCCTATAATATTCAACACAAGCGTGATAATGGTGAGCCCTTCCATCCCAAAGGTTCCGGTAACGGGTATATTATTAATTTTGCTGATCTCGCTCTCTATATAGCCGGTGATACCGAAAATATACCGGAAATGGCAGAATTGAAAGATATTGATATTGCCTTTCTGCCTATGAATCTACCTTATACTATGACTCCCGAGATGGTTGCTCAGGCAGCAAAGATGTTCAAGCCAAAAATTCTTTATCCTTACCATTTTGGTAATTCCGATACCGGCAAGTTAATTAAATTAATGGAAGATCGCAAGGATATTGAAGTAAGAATTAGAAAATTATCGTAATATAACATAATATAGTCAAGGGGGGCTATCCCCCGAAAAACCCTGAAGATAATTTTCTATTAAAGATATTTATAAGCTACATCTATATTTATTTTATTCTGAAGTTCTGCTTTACTTATGCGATTCATCTTTAGGAAAGAATTGGAGAAATCAATGAAAGAACGATTTGTGGTAATTGGTGGAGATGCCTCTGGTATGAGTGCCGCCAGTAAAGCCAGGCGGGAGAATCCGGAGCTCGAGATTATTGCCCTGGAAAAGAGTAATTATGCCTCCTATGCTGCCTGTGGCTTACCGTACTATATAAAAGGTAATGTTCAGGATGTGGAAGACCTGATTGCCATTACTCCGGAGGTATTCAGACAAAAAAGAAATATTGACCTGCGTTTACAGCATGAGGTTATTAAGATTGAACCTGAAGAGAAAACCATCCAAATAGTCTCACCTCAGGGTGAAAGCACGCTTGCCTATGATAAACTTTTAATCAGTACCGGTGCACGGGCAGTCCAACCGCCTATCAAGGGAGTTGATTCAGAAGGTGTTTTTATTCTGAGGGGTATACCGGATGCGGTCGGTATCAAAGAATATTTAACCAGGAGAAGACCGCAATCGGTATTGGTTATCGGCGGTGGCTACATCGGTATGGAAATGGCAGATGCCTTTTACTCCTTAGGTATGTCGGTACAGATAGTGGAATTATTACCACATCTCTTAAATTCTTTTGGCTCAGAAATATCAGAGGAAGTGGAAAACGAGACTCAGAACTATGCCCGATTGTATTTAGGGCATCGTGTAAATGAAATTCGCCCAGACCAGCCGGGAAGGCTCTCTGTTTACCTCAGTAGAGAGGTAGACCGGAAAGAGGAAAGGGTGGAAACAGAGATGGTTCTTATCGCTACCGGAATTGTTCCTGAGGTTACCCTGGCCCGTGAGGCTGGTATTGAATTAGGTAAAACCAGGGCTATTATAACCGATGAGTATGGACAGACCAGTATTCCGGATATCTATGCGGCCGGAGATTGCGCGGAAGTTAAAAGCATTGTAACTAATCAAAATATTTATCTTCCACTCGCTCTAACTGCTAATCGTAATGGGCGTGCGGTAGGCAGTACCATAGCCGGCAAAAAAACACCCCTCACTCCAGTTGCCGGTACTGCAGTGGTCAAGCTATTTGAGCTGGAAGTGGCCACCACCGGTGTGGTAAACCAAGAAATTGCCCGGCAGTATGGATTTGAACCGGTCAAAGTAACCATTGAGAGCAGTACCAGGGCTGGATATTGTCCTGGTGCCAAACCCATTAAGGTTAGTTTAGTGGCTGATAGAAATACCAAAAGATTGCTGGGCAGCAGCATGGTAGGAGGAGAAGGGGTATCCAAGAGGATTGATATTGTTGCAGCTGCACTTTACGGTCAATTTACGGTCAGACAGCTGGAAAATCTGGACTTAGCCTATGCGCCCCCCTTTTCACCGGTTTGGGACCCGGTTTTAGATGCTGCTCGTGTCCTAAATGGAAAATTAGGATAATTAAAAAACAAAGACTAATTTTAAATACTATCTGGGTAATTTAGTTAGCAGTATGAGGTCAGTCAAAGAGAGGGACAAAGACGTAGAGTTCCCTGGTGGTATTTTTGACTATTCTGCCATTTATTTTTTTCAGGATAATTAAGGGGCCCTGGGTATAAGGACAGACCAGGATCCCTTGTTCCTCAAGTATCTTTTCTGCCAGCTGAAAAATTGTATCTTCCTGTGTCTCATTGATACCGGCAGTAATAATAATGCGGTCATACTTTTCCGGCCAGCTACCCAGTTCCTTAAAAATATTGAGAAACCTGAATTCCACCTTGCTCATCTTTTTCTGGTTGTGAGGGTCTAAGCTCTTTTTTAAGGTATTCAGATTTGCCCGGGCTTTATCTATCAGTTGTGGTACGATATCCAGACTCAGTACTCTGCCCGGATAAATTATAAATCCCGCAAGGCAGGCATTCCAGCCACTACCAGCACCTAACTCTAAAAGATTTTGCCCCTTTTCCAGCTTAGCCAGCATCAGCATCCTGGCCACAGTGGAGGGCTGGGAGATAGTCTGATTATAACCAATGGATAAAGCAGTATCGTAATAGGCATCCTCTCTATTTTCCACAAAATAAATTCGGTCTACTGTCTGTATTGCCTCTATAATTCGGTTTATCTCTTCTTTCTCTTTCTTTTTAGAAACAGGGTATGATAAATTGTTTTTAACACTCCAGAGAAGAGTTTCTAAATCCATAATTCCTACTCCAGTCCTAATGATTTAAATGAAATGATTAAAATGGCCCCTGAAGGTATTTAGATAAAATAGTGCCCGGATTGTTGTTATCATTCAGCAAGGCATAACAGCTCAGGGCATGAATAAATTCAACCGGGTAGTCCATTTGATTCCAGACCTGAAAACCATTCTGTGCCAGCCAGGCAATGCCTACCTCCTGATAGTAATCAGGCTTTTTAATATCTCCTTCTGCCTGGCTGCAGGCGATGATGCAGGGTTTTTTAACCTCTTTACCAAAACTTTTCCTTATATAATTCAAAACTGTTACTGGGGCATTGCCAGCTCCAAAACCATAGATACAGATAATTTTTTTGTTTTTGTCTATTAGTGGCTCCATTCCTGGGGTACACATCAACCAGCATATTTTATTACAGATTTCTCTTACCTGTTCTACAGGTAGAGTCAACATCTTTTTCAATTCAGGAGAAACAGTATAGGAGGAAGGTAGAGTAATGCTCTTTCGGTTATTAGTTGCCCAGTCCATATTAAAATAAACCGGGGTTCCATTGGAGACCGTAAAGGCATCAGGGTGCAGGGCATGAGCTTTGTGGGCTCGCTTGCCTTGAAATAATTTCCAGTTACAGTAAATCCAGATCCCGGGGAAGCGATAATAGACCACCTGAGCTGCACCAGGTATATTGATGGTCACATCTTCTGGTTTATAATCAAGGGTGAGCTGACTTCCGGTTAAGATGATAGAGATATCAATATCAGGGAAACAGAGGCTTAGCCAGGCGGAGAAATAGGCCATAGTATCAGTACCATACAGGATTAACACCCCATCCAGTCCTTTTTCCAATTCCTGAACAATTAGAGAGGTAATTTGCTGCCAGTTTCCCGGATCCAGATTGGAGCTGTCTTTGCCCGGCATACCCCACGGTTCATGGCAGATCAGCTCTACGTTCTTATCCTGAAAGAAATGTTTAATATAATTATAGATTGATTGGGATGATTTTTTACTGGGTCCAGTCACACTGTCGAGCATACCACTGGCAATAGTTCCTCCGGTAAAGAAAACCAGTATTCTTTCCTTTCTTTCCATATCTCTTTCCTTATTCTGAATTAAATATGGTTTTTAACTATCTAATTTTACCATTTTATTTCAGAAAAGTCCCTGCTCCATTCAAATTCAAGGTATTTTGTTTTTTTAAGTTGCCAGTTAGAGAGGAATACACTTATAATAGATATAATAAAAAATAAGATAACCTAATCTTCTGAGAAAGGAGACCTGAAAATGCCAAAACCAAAAATCGGTTTTATCGGAATTGGAATTATGGGCTTCCCTATGGCCTGCAATATATTGAAAGCAGGGTACCCCCTGATTGCCTATAATACCAGTGAACCAGCTTTAGCCAACATTGTCAGAGATGGTGCGGAAAGGGGTGAGTCCTGTGCTCAGGTGGCTAAAAATTGCGATATTATCATTACTATGTTACCAAATTCTCCCGATGTACGGAAAGCTGTTTTGGGTGAAGGGGGTATTTTAGAGGGTGTTTGCCATGGGCAGATCTATATAGATATGAGTTCTATCGCACCTTTAGTTACCCGTTCTATTGCTCAGGAGCTGGCTAAAAAAGGTATTGATATGCTGGATGCACCGGTCAGCGGAGGGCAGGAAAAAGCTCAAGCGGGAACCTTAGCAATTATGGTAGGCGGAAAAGAAGAGATTTTCAACTATTGTAAGCCTGTTCTGGAGGTACTGGGTAAACCAGTACTGGTTGGCAGTATTGGTGCTGGAGGGACCGCTAAATTAGTCAATCAAGCCATTGTGGCGGTAAATATTGCCATTGTGGCAGAAGCTTTTCTGTTGGGAAAAAAGGCTGGAGTTGACCCGGAAAAGATCTTTACTGCCATTCAGGGTGGATTAGCCGGCAGTCAATGCCTTAATGATAAATTACCCCGCATGTTAGGTGGAAACTATGACCCTGGTTTTCGTATCAGACTGCATGTCAAAGACCTTACCAATATTCTGGAGACCAGTCATGAACTTCATAATGCCATGCCTTTAACCGCTCAGGTTATGGAAATGATGCAGACCCTGATGGCTGAAGGGCATACCGAACTGGACCATGCTGGGCTGGCGCTCTTCTATGAGAAGATGAATAAGATTTCCTTAAAAAAGTAAGCAAATGGAGTGAAAGAGGAGAAAGAAAAAAAGACGAAGGAGAGAATTAAATAAAATATGAAACTTAAATTAGAAGAAAAACGAAAAGAAAACAGTGATGTTTTCAGTTTTATTTTCCAACCCCAGGAACCAGTTTCCTGGCAAGCCGGGCAATATATGGTTTACTATATTCCTCATAATAACCCTGACAATAGGGGAGAAACCCGTCATTTTACCATTTCTTCTGCCCCTTTTCAGAAAAAGATTATGCTCACCACTCATTATCTCTTTGAAGAAAGCAGTTCTTTAAAGAAGACTCTCTTTGCCC
>JAKPKS010000073.1 GCA_029553585.1 Candidatus Atribacteria bacterium
TTCCTAAAGATGCAGAAGATGCTTGCAAAGAAGCTGCTGAAGATTGCCCGGTAGAGGCAATTAGTTGTGAATAATATTTATAAGGGGAGAGGGCTTAATCCTCTTCCCTGTCACATTTAATTCCCACACTTATTCGTCATGCGTCTTGCGTTGGCGTCGTACCGACGCGTATATCGTATATCGTTGAATATAATAAAAAAATATATATTAAAAACCAAAAACATCCCTCTCCCTGTCATCGCGAGGAGCGTAGCGACGTGGCGATCACATTCACTTATACCCACAACCTTTAAAGAAGTATAAAAAAGTATAGCGTTAAATTCGTATTGCGCCTTGCGTCAAAATGAAATCAAAAACAATAAACCATGAGCCAGAAACCTCTTTTTATTTTTTATCAATAACCAAACTGAAATTTTATTATTACGCATGACGCACAACACACAGCGCACGACGAGATTGTCATCGCAAAAAATTTCCCATTCCTTCTTTTTCTTTCTTTACTTTTCCTTTAACTATTACTTACGGTATATTACTATTGTAAAAACTAACAGAGATGCATAATATTTGTTATAATCAGGGGAAAGCAAATAATAAATGGAAATTTGAGAAGAGGAACTTTGATGATAACTGAGAAAAGAAAGGCAATCGCTCTTTATTCTGGAGGCCTGGATAGCATATTGGCTGTTAAATTAATTCAGGAACAGGGTATTGAGGTAACAGGGGTATACTTCAGAACACCCTTTTTAAAGGATGAGCCTGACCATTACGGAGAACAATATCTGAATATACCTTTTATAATAGAGGATATAAGCCGAGATTTTATGGAAATAATGTTAAATCCCAGGTATGGTTTCGGTAAAAATGAAAATCCCTGTATCGATTGCCGTATTATGATGTTTAAAAAGGCAGGTGAAATAATGGTTCGGGAAGGGGCTTCTTTTATTATCAGTGGAGAAGTGCTGGGGCAAAGACCTATGACTCAAAATAAAAAAAGCCTGCTCTTAATCAGTGATGAATCAGGATATGGAGAATTGATTCTAAGGCCTTTGTCTGCCTTATTATTGCCAGAGACTGAGCCGGAAAAATGTTTAATGGTAAACCGCTCGGCTATGATGGATATACAGGGACGCTCCAGAAAAAGACAGATGGCTTTAGCTCAACAATGGGGAATAGAAAAATATCCTTCTCCAGCAGGGGGTTGTAAATTGACCGAGCCCGGGTTTGCCAGGAGACTGAAAGATTTATTGAATAAAAATAAATATGATAACAATGATTTTGAATTGTTAAAAGTTGGTCGCCATTTCAATATACATAAAAATATAAAATTAGTGGTTGGCAGAAATGAAAAAGAGAATAAGATGATACTTTCTCTGGCTAATTCGCAGGACTATATACTTAGCTCGTATAATCACAAAGGGCCAGTCTCCTTACTACGCTTCTATAATGAATCGATGGAGGAAAAAGAAAAAATGACTGAAGTTTTAGATATTGCCTGTCGAATTACCGCCAGATATTGTGATAAAGATGCAAAGTCAGATTTGGTGGATATCAATATCTGGGAAAATAATAAGCAGATAAAAAGGTTTACCGGAATACCCTCAATGCCTGAACAGCTTATCCAGCGTTATCTTATTTGGTAAAGCTTTTCGTTCATAGTTCACTATTTTTGGTAAAATATCAATTATGCCGATGCCTGTTGTTATTTACTCGGTAGTTAAAGAAAATAAAGAAAAGATATGGGTAATAGTGGATGTGACTGCCACATCGAGCTTATGCTCGATTCGCAGTGACAAATAAAGAGGTTTCCGGTTCTTAGTTTACTGTTTTTGGTTTCATTTTTACGTAAGACGAAAAACGCATGACGAATTTAACGATATATCTCTTTAAAAGAGTGGGGTAAAAATGGGTGTGATCGCCACGTCGCTGCGCTCCTCGCAATGACCAGGAAGAGAGATACTTCTTCTCTTTGTCACTGCGAAACCTGCTGAAAGCGGGTTGTGGCAGTCTCATACTCTAATAGCCTGCATCTTTTCTTTGATTTTTTACGTAAAACGTAAGACGTAAAACGCAAGACGAATAAGTGTGGGAATTAAATGTGACAGAGAAGAGGGTTGAGCCCTCTTCTCTTATAAATATTATTCACAACTAATTGCCTCTACCGGGCAATCTTCAGCAGCTTCTTTGCAAGCATCTTCTGCATCTTTAGGAACAACATCAACTATCACAACTGCTACATCATCCTGTACTTCAAAAACCTCAGGGCAAGTGCTCTCACAAAGCCCGCACCCGGTGCAAAGGTCCTGATCAACGGTTGCTTTCAAATCATTCACCTCCTGTATTACATAATTATATTTTACTTTCTTGTTCTTTATCCAATAAAATATATTATCTTACTAAAATTAGACAATTCCAATTATATAAGATACCCTAAATTAAATTAAATTTCAAGACTATTGCTCATACTAATTACAAAAACAAATTGTTTCTGGTTTTCAGGTAAAACTTTCATTCCATATTGATATCATTTAACTTAAAGTCAGATGTTTACCTCCAAAAAATCCTCTGCCTGTATTATTTCCATTCCTGTACCTTTAATATTCTTTTTAAACTCATCATGTTGATCTGTATTACAGTCTATACTATCATATCTGGGGCTAATATGTGTTAAAACCAGTTTCTTCACTCTGGCTAATTGTGCCACTTTAAGAGCATCATCCACAGTAGAATGGTAGCTCTCTGCTGCTTTGTTCTTTTTATCGGCACAGAAAGTTGCTTCATGAATAAGTAGATCTGCTCCCTCTGAAAGAACAATAGCATTGGCAGAAAAGGCAGTATCTCCACAGTAGCAAAATTTCTTAATATCGATAGTCTCTAAGATAAATTCTTCCTTTTTCAATACCCTTCCATCAGGTAGTTTTACAAATCCATCTTCTTTTAATTTCTTATAAGCGGGACCCGGAAGAATTCCTAAACTCACCAATCTATCAACCAAAATGTTTCTTTTCACATTTTTTTTAATCACAGCGAATCCAAAACTTTCCACATAGTGATTAAGAAGAGCACAGTCGATAGCAATATCTCCCTCTTTCCAGAGCATATTACTGGTGGTAAATTTTTCTTTTTCAATCGGGTGAATATAGTAAGGATAAGGTATATAGGTGAAGGAGTAATCTAAGCTGCTTTTTAGATAACCTTCCAGGCCAATCGGTCCAAATATATGAATATCTTTTTTGATTCCCAACATCCCCCTGGTAGCCAGCAAACCAGGTAAGCCAAAGATATGGTCACCATGTAAGTGACTGATAAAAATATGGGTCAATTTAGATAGTTTCAGATCAGCCTGCTGTATCTGCCGCTGTGTTCCTTCTCCGCAATCAAATAACCAAAATTCATTGGTGCCACTAAAACTCAGGGCTATAGAAGGGACATTCCTGCTCAATGTGGGTATACCTGCGCTTGTTCCTAAAAAAATAACCTTCTCCATAATCTGGCCTTTATCTCATGCAGTTAATATTTTTTTATACCGGCTATCCGGACTAATACTTTATTATTACTGAAACACAGGCAGATATTCTTCCTATTTTTGACATGCCGTGCAGACAAAAGTACTTCTATTTTCAATCCTTATCAATGATAAGGGGTTGCCACAAATAGGGCAATGGCCATTTTTTTTACCGTAGATTAAAATATGTTCTGCAAAATTGCCCGGTTTTCCCCATATATTACGGTAAGATTCATCAGCCATGGTAGTTCCATCGCAAAGTATGGCTCTCTTGAGAGTATCTTTAATTGCAAAATACAATTTTTGAAGTT
Source organism: Candidatus Atribacteria bacterium (assembly GCA_029553585.1). GTDB lineage: Bacteria > Atribacterota > Phoenicimicrobiia > Phoenicimicrobiales > Stramentimicrobiaceae > Stramentimicrobium. The sequence goes on from JAKPKS010000073.1 coordinate 3,814, forward strand.
CCTGGTCAGTTAAGGAATCACTTTTGCGCTGTGGATGGATGCCTGCCTGAAAAAGCGCTTCATTGGCATAAATATTTCCAACTCCGGTAATGTACTTTTGGTTCATTAATTGGGACTTTATGCCACCCTTTTTATTCCGAAATAGGTCAAAAAAGATTTGGAAAGTAAATTTATCATCTAGAGGTTCCCACCCTAAAGATTCAATTGCAGGTAATTTTTCACCCTCTCTTATTAACCAGATCTTGCCGAATTGCCTGACATCATTATAGATTATTTTACTGGCATCTTCAAAAGAGATACTAAGATGGTTGTGTTTCTCCTTTATTTTTGGGATGGTTCTCATATCTTTTCCCAGATAGAGCAAAAGGCCACTCATTCCTAAATGAAAAATAAGGCAATCTTTCGTATTTAGCAAACACAAAAGATATTTTCCTCTTCTCTTGATTGTTTTTATAAAGGAGCCGGTTAACCGTGTTTTAAATTGATTTTCGGTAAGATTTTTTATCAGGCGGGGAAGATTGATTTGAACATCAATGATTCTTTTATGTAATACCTCTTTCTCCAGACCTCGTCTGATAGTTTCTACCTCTGGTAATTCGGGCATCTTTTACCTCTTAGAAAATGCTATTTTATATCTATTATATTTATAATATCTGATAATGAATAAATAACTGAATCCGGGTATTTTTCCTGAAACCCTGAACAATAACGGTCAATTAACAGTACATTCCAGCCCGCTTCCAGGGCTGCCCGATAGCCGTACTGCTCGTGGTCTCCAACATGTAGAATTCTCTGTGGCTCTACTTTTAAGGTGTGGTCAATTTGAGTGAATATTTCTTTGTTCTTAAGTTGCTTATAATCCGATAAAGTGGAAAAAGTTTCCTGAAAATATGTTCTTATTCTTTTTAACTTAATATCCATAAATTCGCGGGGCATGGCAGAGACACAGATTAGATGGTATTTTTGAACTAATTCTGATAGCACCAATGGTACCTCGGGGAATATTCTGACTTCCTGTTCATATTTATGTAAAAGTTTATTATAATCAATGTCCAGCTGAAAAAATTTAATCCAGTACTTAATATCATACCAACGATAATCTCTTTCACCGACCCGGTCATACTCTTCTTTTACAGTTTTCAAGGCCTGGTCAAAAGTAATTTTTTCTTTTTTGGCCAATTCTTCCGGTAATGCCTGATACCAGATTAAATCATTATAATTGTGGTCTATTAAAGTACCATCTATATCGAATGATATGATATCTACTTCCATACCTCCCCCTGAAATAAAAAATTCCCGGCAGTGTCCTACTCTCCCACAGATAAACTGCAGTACCATCGGCGCTGGAGGGCTTAGCTACTGTGTTCGGGATGGGAACAGGCGGTTCCCCTCCGCCATC
>JAKPKS010000079.1 GCA_029553585.1 Candidatus Atribacteria bacterium
GATGGCGCAGTGATATCAAAATGACGGCCTATCTCCCCAGCTGATAAATTTCGCTTACTTAATAATTTAAGAATTTTCCGTCTTGTAGGGTCAGCTAATGCTCCCAATGCTTCATTGAAATACATAAAAATATTTAGATGACTGACTAAATTATATTCTAATTATTGTCTCCCGTCAACTATTGACAAAAATGGACTGATATAGTATACATATTAGAAATTTGTACCTTAAAAAGGAGGTAAAAAATGCCTTACGACCAAAACCAATTATGGAAACCTACCAGACCCTATATTTTAGGGTCAGGTAAATATGCCGGAAAGGCCCTGGAGTATGTATTACTTCAAGACCTGCCCGCTTTTCTGACCATGAAATATCAGCTAGAGTCTAACATCAAAGAAGACTGTAAACCCAACGAATATCATCGCCATCTTATGTGGCTAGTGGATGGCATCAATTTATTAGCTAGTAGGGTAAAATGTTCGGAGTGTGATCAGAATGCTTTGTATATCCCTGCCAGAGGGAATATGGCGGAGGGATATTACTATCTCGCATATCCCCTCTGCAAAAAGTGTGTTGATAGCAATTATGAATGGACGAGATCAACAATCTTCTCCATAACTCCCTGGCATTTTTATACTAATATTAAAAAGCCTGAACAAAAAAGAATCTGGAAGGTCATAAAAATAATTTTGAAAATTGATCATATGACTAGCCAGCAGCTCTTCCAACTTTTACTGTCTAACTATGGTCCCATTTAATGGGACCTTTTATTTAATAGCTATTGCCATAGACCACTATTTTTGTTAGTCTTTAGATAATCCGGAGAGGTGCCAGAGTGGTTGAATGGAACAGTCTTGAAAACTGTCATCCGTGCAAGCGGATCGCGGGTTCGAATCCCGCCCTCTCCGCCAATCGGTAAATGTTGATGCTGGCTCGCCCTCTGCGAGGGCTCGCCAGCCGATTTTAGGTGCAAAATTGAATTTTTTGTCTTTCAAAATAAAGTTCGAGCCGACATTTTTTAGAAAT
>JAKPKS010000080.1 GCA_029553585.1 Candidatus Atribacteria bacterium
ACGCTTTATTGGTATTCCTTATCGCCGTGAAGTTCTGGAAAGCAAAGGGGCAGAATTTATCTTTAACACCGATTTTACCGAGATTGCTCCAGGCATAATGCTGAGCGGAGAGGTGCCCAGGAAGACCGCTTTTGAAAAAGGTGATGCTGATTTACTTTTGAAAACTGAACAGGGATATCAGCAGGATATCATCATCGATGATCAGACCTTAGTTATCAATACCAGCAAGGGATTGGTTATTGTGTTGGGATGCTCTCATTCCGGAATTATCAATATCTTAAATTATGTGATAGAAAAGACCGGCCGCCAACATATTCACGCCATCTTTGGAGGAACTCATTTAGGTCCAGCCAGCGAGGAGGCTAAAACTAAAAGCATCGAAGCATTAAAACAATTTGACATAGATAAAATAGGTGTCTCGCATTGTACAGGGTTGGTAACTTCTGCCCGGCTGTTTGCTGAATTTGGGGAACGCTTCTTTTTTTGCAATGTAGGAACAGTAATAGAGGTATAACCAGTAAAAAAAGCAGTTAGTATTGCTAAAATAAGATAGAAATATTAATATAAGAATATTGTATTAATAATTTTATTATATAAGAAATAAGAAAAGGAGCTTAAAAAATGCAGGAATTTTTGGAAAAGCGGTTTCAACTATCAAAAAATAAAACAGATGTAAAGACAGAGATTATTGCCGGTTTTACTACCTTTATGACCATGTCTTACATCATTTTTGTAAATCCCGGTATTTTAAGCGATGCCGGTATGCCCTGGAATGGTGTCTTTATTGCTACCATCATGGGAGCTATTCTGGGAACATTATGTATGGCTTTATTAACTGATTATCCTTTTGCGTTAGCGTCCGGAATGGGCTTAAATGCCTTTTTTGCCTATTCAGTAGTTCTGGGGATGGGGGTAAGTTGGCAGGTTGCTTTAGGCATTGTCTTTGTGGAAGGTATTATTTTTATCATTATCAGCATATTGCCCATTAGAGAAATGATAGTTAACTGTATCCCTATGGGTTTAAAAAGTTCTATCAGCGCCGGCATAGGCCTCTTTATTGCCTTTATCGGTTTACAAAATGCCGGACTGGTGATAAATGATGAAGCAACGCTTCTGACCATTGGAAATATCTTTAGCAGTGCCGGAATTGTTGCTATTTCCGGGCTTTTGATTATGGGTGTGTTGCATACCTTAAAAGTTAAAGGTGCCATTCTCTGGGGAATTTTAGGCGCTACTCTAATAGGTTATCTACCGGGTTTAAATGTCACCCCTCCTTTTCAGGGATTGATAGCCATGCCTCAGTTTAGCGACTGGAGTGAGGTGCTGTTAAAGATGGATGTCAAGGGGGCTTTGAATTTTTCTCTATTAGCCGTCATCTTCTCATTCTTATTTGTGGATATTTTTGATACTGCTGGGACCCTGGTGGGGGTCAGCGCACAGGCTGGATACCTGGATAAAGACGGTAATCTGCCCAAAGCAAGCGGAGCTTTATTGGCTGATGCCATTGGTACTGTGGGTGGGGCTATCTTTGGTACCAGCACCGTAACCACTTATATAGAATCAGCCTCCGGTGTCTCAGAGGGTGGAAGAACCGGCTTAACGGGTATTGTAGTCTCCATTTTGTTTTTCTTATCCCTCTTCTTTAGACCCTTGGTGGGCATTGTTCCGGGGGCAGCCACTGCGCCAGCCCTTATTGTAGTAGGGACAATGATGATTACCGGTATCCTGAATATCAAATGGGATGATTTTTCAGAGGCGCTACCAGCCTTTGTTACTTTAATTACCATTCCCATGACCTATTCTATCGCCAATGGTATAGCCCTTGGTTTTATCACTTATCCTTTGATTAAGCTGTTAAGTGGAAAAGGGAAAGAAGTACATCCCCTGGTTTATATTTTAGGCTTTCTCTTTATACTCAAATTTATATGGCTCTAAAATAGTTCTGCCCGACAATCTGATTTTATATTTAGAAATTAAAAATTAGTAATTGGAATAAAGCAGTTTTTGTTCTCAAATCCTGCCTTATTCCAATTAATTTTATCTAGTACTGTTATTCAGTTTTAAAAAGATAAAGAGACTAAAAAAATGCAGAGAATTTTCTTTCTTGTTGTTTATAATGAAAGTTAAATTAACAAAAATAAGAAGGAAAGATAAGGGATAATAGTAAAGGAGGTGCTAATGAAACCTTTTGATTCTGAGTATTATCCTTATCCTTCGCAGAGGAGAATTATTTTTGCCCAGAATGGGATGGTGGTTGCCTCTCAATCTCTCGCGGCACAGGCTGGTTTAAAAATATTACAACAGGGCGGCAATGCCATCGATGCAGCAATAGCGACAGCTGTCTGCCTTACCGTGGTGGAGCCTACTTCCAATGGAATAGGCGGTGATGCCTTTGCCCTTATCTGGTCTCAGGAAAAATTGCATGGTTTAAATGCCAGCGGTCCGGCACCT
>JAKPKS010000087.1 GCA_029553585.1 Candidatus Atribacteria bacterium
GAGAGAGGCTTTAGTGATAGGTGTTATACCTTTTTTACCCGGTGATTTCTTAAAAGTAATAATTGCTGCCTTCCTGGCAGTCAGACTAAAATCAGTGGTTACATTGCCTGAGTTATGATATAATTTATTTCGTATCATTCCTGTTCGGGGCGTAGCGCAGCTTGGCAGCGCGCTTGGTTCGGGACCAAGAGGTCGGAGGTTCAAATCCTCTCGCCCCGACCAGTCCAAAAATCACGAATTTTACGAGTAGTCTGTTTGTTCGCTTGCCTAACCCATTCGCCATTCGTACGTTGTTGCCAATAAGGGGGCCTATGGTGATTTTTGTCAATTGATTTTAGATTATCTGATTTCATTATATTGAAAGTATATTGTAACATTTCATACTATTATATTTCTTAAACTATAACAACAAAAATAATCATCGGGGAAAATGTAAAGAAATATAGAGGCAAGTTTGGGTTATACCAAGAGGTTTTTACCAAAAAGTCCGGCGTTAAATACGCTACCCTTACAAAAATAGAAAGCAATGTACTTAAAAACCGCCAGTTTTTACCATAGCTAAAATTATCAAGGCTCTCAATATTAATATTTAGGATTTGATTAAGTAATATGCAACAAATAAAAAATTTACTTACAATTAAAGAAGCAAGCCAATGGGCGAGTGATTTTTTGAAAAGAGGTATTAGCGAGTCAAATATTTCTTACTTGTTGCAATACGGGAAAGTTAAAAAATACAATGGTGAAAACACGGTATTAGTAAATGTTGACGAATTAAAAAAATATTACGAATCTTATCGTGGCTGGCGTGAAATAAATTATAAAAAGCGACTTGGTAGTGATTTGAATTGGGCTTTGTCTTTTGACCATTTACGGGAGAAAGATACAACCAAGCATGTTCATCGCCTACACCCCTACAAAGGGAAATTTATTCCCCAGCTTGTCCAGTATTTTATTGATAATCACACTGACGATTTTAAAAATGATGTCTATTTCAAAACGGGCGATATAATTCTTGATCCATTTTCTGGTTCAGGAACAACACTTGTGCAAGCGCACGAAATGGGTATGCACTCAATTGGTATTGACATATCACATTTTAACTGCATGATTACAGAAACCAAACTTTTTGATTATGACTTTACTTCTCTTGAAAACGAAATAGAGAAGATAAGGCAGGCAATTGCGGGATATGAAACAGACAGCAATATCGCCATTTTCGAAAATGAGTTATTGGCCAGTATGTCTGTTTTCAATAAGAAATATTTCCCCAGCCCGGAGTATAAATATAAAATACAGAAAAAGCAGATAAATGAGGAAAAATATTCAACAGAGAAAGATAAAGAATTTTTAAATACGTATAATGAACTTGTTAAAAAATATGGCATTGAACTTAATCATTTTTCCGCCCAAAACTTTTTAGATAAGTGGTATATTAAAAATACTAAAAAAGAGATTGATTTTGCGTTTGAGCAAATTAAGAAGATTAAAGATATTAAAAATAAAAAGATTTTAGCAGTAATCTTAAGCCGTACAATCCGATCATGTCGTGCAACAACACACTATGATTTAGCCACGCTTAAAGAACCTCAAGTAACTACCTACTATTGCTGGAAACATAAAAAAATTTGCAAGCCGCTTTTCTCAATAAAAACGTGGTTTGACCGATACGCTATAGATACACTTTATCGGCTCAAAACTTTTGCGAAATTAAAAACTAATTCGCATTATACGGTTATTCCTGCAGATTCTCGCACTGTTGATATTTTCAATGAGATTGAGAAAAGAAACATAAATTTTTATAAAATTTTAGCAAAACAAAAGATCAAAGGTATTTTTACTTCGCCGCCGTATGTAGGGCAAATTGATTACCATGAACAGCACGCTTACGCATATGACCTTTTCGGTTTTGAGCGTAGAGACAAGCTTGAAATAGGCCCACTTTATAAAGGACAAGGTGCGGAAGCGCGTGCTTCTTATGTTGAGGGAATCGCAAAAGTTTTACTGAATTGTAGAAAATTTTTAACAGACAATTTTGATGTATTCTTGGTCGCAAACGATAAATACAATCTTTATCCGGATATTGTTGAACAAGCCGGTATGAAAATTGTTAATCAATTTAAGCGACCGGTATTGAATAGAACAGAAAGGGATAAGTCGCCCTATTCTGAAATAATTTTTCATTTAAAAAACGGAAAATGATATGGCACTTACAATACAACAAAGCAAACAAATAAAAGAGTACTTAGTGGGTAAAATCCGCTATAAGTTAACAACTTATAATCCGGAAACCAATTCAATGCCTTTTCATTTTCGCTTGCTTGGTAAGGATAGAATGGCGCTGTTCTCTTTTATTCACTCTGTAAATACAATGCTTGGTACCTCAATTTTAAGCAAGTTGGCAAAATGATTGCCGAGCCAATAACAAACCGAGCTGTTGGACAATATAAAGAATTTGAAGGTTATATAAGTAGTGAATCAGTTTTGAAAATTGACAGCATTATGCGGGATTTACGTTCTGCTTCACGCAATCCAGATAAAGAAAAAGAGACAAAAGAAGTTTTGGCTGTTGCCAACAAAGGCAATTTAGGAAAGAAACTTAAAAAGCGAGTTGATCTCTTTGTTGAGATGAAAGATGGGACAGAATACTATTTTGAATTAAAAACTGCGAAACCGAACATCAATGAATTTACTGGTATCAAAAAGCAAATGCTTGATTGGATTGCAATGCGCGGAAGTGAGAAGCCAAAAGCAAACATTAAAACCATTGTCGCTATCCCATATAATCCTTATGAACCGAAGCCATATGAGCGCTGGACATTACAGGGATTGTTTGATTTAAGCCAAGAGGTTTTAGTTGGACCGGAATTTTGGAATTTTCTTGGTGGTAAAAATACTTATGAGGATTTGCTCAAAGTTTTTGAGCAAGCCGGCTTTGAACTATATGACGAAATAGATAAGAAAATGAAAAATCTAAACCACGGTTAATAATATAAAAATGATGCTCCCGGATTATCCAATTCAATCAAAAGAAAATTATTTTGCTTTGCTAGCCAAAAATCAATTAGCAGAAATAGAGAATGGGACTACTCGAGCATTTTGCTCATAAAAGGTTCGACCTTCATTCAGTAATTGAGACCAATTCAATTTATTTAAACATTTATCCTGATAACCTCTTATAACTGCTAACCATAATTGTGCCTTACTTCAGCTTTATAAGTACAGCCCCCCCCACTAAACTGAACATTTTATTCTATATACTTTAGAATGTATTTGATCCAAAAGTTTGAAAGGGAATATTTTAGTTAAAAATGAAAATATAGTTTTCTATATTTTCAAAATAAGGTTAAACTGGCAATATAAAGAATTATTTTGGAAAATGTTCAGAAATTTAAACCTACTTAACGAACTGATTTTTTTAAAAATCTGATTATATTTATTTTACAATTGAACATAAGTATTAAATAAATAGTAAAATTGTGACATCTGATAGATTAGAGTCAATCCCAATTTTTCTGTAAAATTAAATAGCCACCAATTCCTCCTGAGTCTTGACTCTTTCTTTCATTTGTTTTATTTCACATAAGAGAGGATCATTTCGTTCTAGATTTTGATCCTCTTTGGTTATCTTCATATACCTTCTTCCAGTCTGCCATTCCTCATCAATCTCCATAAGCCTCATACAAACATAGCGCAGGCAGGATTCTTGATTTGGAAAAATACCTACCACTTTGGAGCGTTGTTTTAAGTCTTTGTTGATTACCCCTTCAATTAAATTGGTGGTTCTAATCTTACGCTGGTGATGAGTGGGGTAAGCTAAGTAAGTCAGGGTAAATTCTAACTCTTCTTCCAGCATTTGACTGACCTTATGATAGCTGGTCTGATATTCTTGGGCAATCATATTAGCTATGGTAGTAGCCATCTCTCTACTGGGAGAATTAAATATTTGTTTGAGATAATCAGCCAGTTTTGCTTTTTCCTTATAGGGAACATAGGATAGGACATTACGCATAAAATGGCAGATACAGCGTTGATGTGGTATATGGGGGAATACTTCCTGCTGTGCCTTAATGAGTCCCTTATGATCATCAGAGATGGTTAAATCGACCTTTTTTACCCCTTTTTCTTTGATTTTCTCAAAGTGATTCAGATAGCTTTGATAGCTTTCCTCAAAGGCGATATCTATACCCAGGATCTTACGATGGCCATTCTTGTCTACACCAATAGTAATCAATACCGGACAGGAGATTACCTGGTGGTTTACTCTGACATAAAAGTAGACCGCATCGGTAAAGAGATATTTGTAATAATCCTGTAATTGTTCTTGTTGCCATTTTTTTATCTGGGGATCTAACTCCTGAATTATTCTGCTGACAGTGGACTTGGAATAGATGAGATCCGGGGATAACTCACCGACGATCTTTTTGACCCGGTTGGTGGAGACACCGTGGGTAACCATCTGACAGATACTAGCAAGTAGTGCTTTCTCACTTCTCTGGTAATTTTCAAACAATTGGGTCTGAAAGGCAAATTCCCTTATCTGGGGTTTGGCCAATAATAGTCTGCCTACCCTCGTATTGAAAGAACGAGACTTATAACCGTTACGATTGGCCTTTCTTTTGCTATTATCCCTTTTGTGAGATAATACTCCTACCTGTTGATCTCTTTCTTCTTCCATAATCTCTTGTAATAGCATCCTTACCATTTCCTTTAGGAAATCTCCATCTTTTGATAGTGCCTCTTGCAAAATTGTCTTTATTGACTTACTATTTAGTTGGGTCATCTTGAATTTGTCCTCCTTAATATTTTTGATTATTCTATAATTTATTATGGAGGCTCTTGATGGCCCATTTCAAGTTATTATTTTAATTAACTTTTTTCACTTTTACAGAAAATATAGCACACACTCTACTGATACTGATTTTTGTTTTTTCTGTAATATTAGTCGGTTATGGAAAACAGGTTGCAGAAGCTGCTGAAACGGCGAAGGATTTATTAAGAATAGCCCACTATGGGGACGTACCTTCTTTAGACACTCACAATGCCTTAAATGACAATGCTATGAGAGTAATGACCAATATCTATGATCCCCTGGTCAGAATGGATAAGGATTTTAAGCCAATACCCTCAATAGCAGAAAAATGGGAAATTTCAGAAGATGGTTTAGAGTATATTTTCTATATCAAAAAAGGTGTAAAGTTTCACAATGGTGATGATATGAAATTATCAGATGTCCTCTTTTCTGTAGAAAGAGGAATGGAATCACCACAAGCCAGCCCCAGTTTCAGCAGAGTAGTTGGGGTAGAAGCAGTTGGGGATAATGCCATTAAAATTATATTAGATGGACCCTATAGCCAGATGCTTGCTAATCTGGCATTGCCAGTGGCTGGCATAGTCAGTGAAAAAGTGGTAAAGGAACTGGGTGATTCTTATGGTCGTAACCCGATCGGCACTGGGCCATACAAGCTGAGCAGCTGGGTTTCTGGAGAAAAGGTTGTGTTGGATGCATTTGACGACTATCATGAGGGACCGGCATCTATTAAAAAGGTGGAGTTTATTACCATAACCGATAAAAGCGCCGGTGTTATCAGTCTGGAAAGGGGAGACATTGATGCCTATGTTGATATAAACATCAATGATTTTAAGCGTGTAGAACAGAATGCCAATCTAACTTTACATAAAGGAGAAACTTTTGGTTACCATTATATAGGTCTGACTGTAACCAAACCGCCCTTTGATAATGTAAAGGTCAGGCAGGCTATAGCACATTCTGTTGATAAAGTTGCTATCGTGGAAGGTATTCTGGAGGGTGATGGGGAGATAATTGATACTTTTGCTACAAATAAGATAATGGGTTATACTGATAAAGTCCAAAAATATCCTTATGACCTGAAAAAAGCCAAAGAGCTGTTAGTAGAAGCAGGCTATCCCAATGGCTTTGAAATAGACATCAGTGTAGCCAGCGATCTCTATGCTAAATTTGCCCTGGTTTTACAAAATTCTCTTTCTCAGATAGGCGTAAAAACTAATGTGAAACAGATGGAAAGATCCGCCTGGGAAGTAGCAGCTGAAGGTGGAGAGGCTGGCATTATCATTTATGGTGCAACTTTTGCGGCTCCGGACCTGGATTCAGGCATATATGACCTGGTACATTCCAGTGCTATCGGGGTAAGAAACTATTCCTTATATTCCAACCCAAAAATTGATGAACTGTTTGATGCTGCCCGAAAAACCATAAATGTAGAGGAATTAAACAAATTATATGAAGAGGCTCTCATTATTATCAGCCAGGATGTTCCGGCAATTCCTGTAGCCTGGAGATATGTAAATATCGCAACTAAAAAAGATCTGAAAAATGTGTATACAAACCCCTATTCTTTCTATTACGTTTATGATTTTAGCTGGTAATTTAACGAGAATAGATCAAAGGCCATAAGAAGTTGACTTTATTTAAATTTGGAGCAGTTTGATTTTGTGTTAATCCTATTTTACTACTCCATTTACTTACTTCGGTATCTCCAAACCGGTTAATTAAATGGAGTAGTAATCTATAATTTTTATGGCTGAAGATTAATTTTGAACATAACTATTACTGGTTTGATTTTATAGCAGCTGCGTGGAATTAACTATATGATTAAATATATAATAAAGAGACTTTTATTGATGATTCCGGTTATTATGGGAATATCATTCATTGTTTTTTCTATTATGAGTTTAACCCCGGGAAGTCCAGCTAAAATTATCTTAGGAGATTTGGCTTCCCGGGAATCGATTGAAAAATTAAACGAAGAATTGGGATTTAACCGACCATTTTTAGTAAGATACTTTGATTATGTCCGAAATGCACTTCAGGGAAATTTTGGCCGTTCTTACCGAACCGGATTACCGGTTATGAATGAAATTGCTCAAAGATTTCCTACCACTATTAAACTCGCATTTTATAGTGTACTCTTTTCCACCATTGTGGGAATTCCTATTGGTATAGTCTCTGCAGTAAGACAATACTCAATTATTGACAGTGTTAGTACCATTCTGGCTTTGGTGTTTATCTCCATTCCCTCTTTTTGGCTGGGATTGATGTTAATGTTATTCTTTGCCTTGCGTCTTGGCTGGTTTCCCACTTTCGGTTCTGATTCCCCTATCCATTTTGTACTACCAGCATTAACCACTTGTGCCAGTACCTTTGCAACCCTGATCAGAATGACTCGCTCAACCATGCTGGAGGTAATTAGGCAGGATTATGTCAGAACGGCGAGAGCCAAAGGGGCAGCGGAAAGAAGGGTAATTGTAAAACATTGCCTAAGGAATGCATTAATTCCTATTGTCACCGTTATTGGGGTCAGTTTTGGCTATATGCTGGGAGGTGCTATAATAGCTGAATCTGTTTTTGGATTATCGGGTATCGGCCAGTTAATGCTCAATGCGGTAAGAATGAAGGATGTTCCAATAGTTATGGCCACAGTGTTAATATTAGCAATAGTATTTAGTATTATAAATTTACTGCTGGACATTATTTATTCTTTTATTGACCCCAGGGTAAAATCCCAGTATCAAACAGAACCTTTGTGAGGTACAACTAATGCAGCGATCCACTAAAGAAGAAGCAATAAACCTAGATTTATCTTACCGTAAAAAATCTCAATTCCGCGAGATATGGCGAAGATTGTGGAAAAACAAGGTAGCAATTATAGGCTTGGTAATACTGGTTTCTCTGATCTCTTTAATGGTCTTTGCCGATATGATTGCCAGCTATGACCGGGCAATCAATCATAACATGCTGACCAGACTGAAAGGTCCAAGCAGAGAACACTGGCTGGGGACAGACTCATTCGGGCGCAGTGTTTTTGCCAGAATAATACATGGTAGCAGAATATCTTTAAGTATTGGTTTTATCTGTGTCTTCTTTTCCTTGATATTAGGAGGGTCAATTGGCTCCATAGCAGGATTTTATGGAAATAAAGTTGATATTATACTGATGAGATTTATGGATATGTTTATGGCTATACCATCAATGCTCCTTGCTATTTCCATTGTTTCCGCTCTGGGACCAGGTATCAGGAATTTAGTTTTAGCTATAAGTATTGCCGAGGCACCCGGATTTGCCGTTATAGTGAGGTCATCTGTTTTAACTATAAAGAACTCAGAATACATTGAATCTGCCCGGGCTATAGGGGTTAACCCGATTGGCATTATTTTAAAACATATTTTACCCAACACTATAGGCCCTATTATAGTTCACTCCACTCTCTGTATGGGTGGAGTAATTTTAACAGCAGCCTCTTTGAGTTTTGTGGGATTAGGGGTAATGCCTCCAACACCGGAATGGGGTGCTATGCTTACCGAAGGTAAAGAATATATGAGAGATCTTCCCTTTTTAGTAATCTTTCCTGGTCTGGCCATAGTGTTTGCGGTATTGGCTCTTAATTTTTTGGGTGATGGACTCAGAGATGCTCTGGATCCCAGATTAAAGCATTGACTTAAGCAGGGGTAGAAAAATTGGATGATTGTCTGTTAAAAATCAAAGACCTGGATGTAATATACATGACCGATGAGGCAACTGTGAATGCAGTAAATAGTATAAGTTTTAAACTCAATAAGAAAGAGAACCTGGGTTTAGTGGGGGAAACCGGGGCCGGAAAGACCACCACTGCTCTTAGTATTATGGGATTACTGCCTATGAATATCGGAAAAATACCAAAGGGTGAGATATTCTTCCATGATGTCGACCTGCTCAGACTGAAAGAAGCCGATATGAGAGCAATCAGGGGAGAAGGAATTGCTATGATATTTCAAGACCCTATGACCAGCCTCAATCCGGTAATAACTGTGGGAAAACAGATAGAAGAAGTGCTTGAACTGCATAATGCCAAAAAACGGACTAAGTTTGAAATAGAGCAAAGAGTTGATGAAATGCTCAATATGGTTGGCATTCCGGTAAAAAGAAAGAATGAATATCCTCATCAATTTTCCGGAGGTATGAGGCAGAGAGTAGTAATAGCCATAGCCCTGGCTTGTGAGCCCGACCTCTTAATAGCAGATGAGCCTACCACAGCCCTTGATGTAACCATACAGGCACAGGTGCTTGATATGATGGAAAACTTAAAACAAAAACTTAACACATCTACTATTATGATTACCCATGATTTAGGGGTAGTGGCTCGAACCTGTGATAAAGTAGGCATAATGTATGCCGGTGAAATAATTGAACTGGGCACCGACCAGGATATTTTTCAGGCAGATTCACACCATCCCTACACTATCGGGTTATTTGGATCTATACCGAATATTAAGACTAAAGCAGCCAGACTAAACCCCATACCTGGACTTATGCCTGACCCGACCAATCTTCCCAGAGGCTGTAAATTCCATCCTCGATGCCCAAAATGTATGGATATATGCAAAACACAGAACCCCGGCAACTTTATTGATGGTACTCATATAATAAAATGTCACCTGTTTGGTAGTTAAAAATAGTGTACCTGTAAAAAATAAAAATTAAAATCACTTTATTAGAATAGATAGCCTGATAAAAGGTAAGAGGTGGAATGGGATGTCTCTCCCGCTGGTAGAAACAAGAAATTTAAAAAAATACTTTAAAACCCCTTATGGCAATTTGCATGCTGTTGATAACATAAATATACATATTGACCAGGGAAAAACATTGGGAATAGTGGGGGAATCGGGCTGTGGAAAGTCTACCCTGGGACGGGTAATACTGAGACTACTGGAACCAACAGCCGGGCAGGTATTATTCCAGGGGGAGAATATAATAAACTATAATAGCAAAAAGATGGCAGCAATGAGAAAACAGATGCAAATAATATTTCAAGACCCCTATTCCAGTCTGAATCCGAGAATGACTGTTTCTGAGCTAATTGCAGAACCGATAAAGGTAAATAAAATTATCCATAACAAACGTAATATCCATAAAAGGGTATGTGAACTAATGAGTATTGTTGGGTTGGCAGGAAGGTTGATGAATGTATATCCTCATGAACTGGACGGAGGCAGAAGACAAAGAATCGGAATTGCCAAAGCATTGTCTCTTAATCCAAAATTCATTGTGTGTGATGAACCGGTAAGCGCTTTGGATGTCAGTATTCAGGCACAAATATTAAATTTGCTGATGGATTTACAGGATGAAATGGGCTTAACCTATATGTTTATCACACATAATCTATCAGTAGTGAAACACATTTCAGATGAAATTGCCGTAATATACTTAGGCCAGTGTATCGAACAGGCTAAATCAGATGAACTTTTCGAAAACCCTCTACATCCTTACACTAAGGCCTTATTGGAGGCTATACCCATTCCAGATATCAGTGAAAAACAAAAAAAGAGAGAGACTATTAAAGGAGAAGTTACCAGCCCTATAAATCCGGAACCGGGCTGCAGATTTTTGCCCAGATGTCCTTATGCTAAAGAAGAATGTACGCAAAGCCTGGATTTTTTCGAATATAGCAAGGACCATTATATCTCCTGTGCACTGTATAAAAAATAAGAATATAATAGTAATATACAAAATACAAACAGTATTTAGCAAAAAATAAACGGTTAGTAGTTTTAAGGAATATTTTATTTGGCGATTTAAATAGAGTTGGAAGGAGTTCTGTATGGTAAATTTTAATTTAGCCCGGGCTGAGTTCCCGATTATGAAGCAAATGGCCTTTTTAGATGCAGCATGTGTAAGTATTCCTCCTGAAAGGGCGGTACAGGCAGTAAAGGAATTTGCACAGTATGCAGCCACCTGTACAGAGGAAAGTTCCAGTGCCCACCATGTGGCTATGGATAAAAAACGACAAAAAGCTTATGAGGAGATTACAAAACTTATCAATGCCTCAACAGAAGAAATTGCTTTAGTGGAAAGTACTACCCATGGATTAAACATTGCCGCAAATTCAATAAAACTGCCTTTTGGTTCTAAAATCCTTATTTCTGACCTGGAATTTTTACAGGTCCCTATACCATGGAGCATGCAAAAAGACAGAGGGGTAGAGATAGCGCTGGTCAAAAACAGGGCAGGCCGAGTACTGGTGGAGGATTTCGAGAGCGCAATTGATGATAAAGTCAAGATGATTGTAATTTCATCGGTTCAATGGTGTACTGGCTGGCTAACTGATCTAAAATCATTGGGGGAACTGTGCAGACAAAAAGGGATTTATCTTGTGGTAGATGCCATACATCAGGTGGGCGCTATTAACCTGGATCTGTCTAAGATACATGTGGATATCCTTACCGCCGGAGGACACAAATGGCTCAATTCTCCCTTTGGCTGTGGATTTTTATATGTGAATAAGGAAATATTAAAACAGCTCAACCCGATATTCTGGGGTTATCTGAATCTTGGAGAACCAGAAGGAGGATGGCCTACCTATTTTGGCACACCCAGTATTACACCTGTCAGGGATTGGAATTTTATAGAAACTGCTCGAAGATTTGAGATAGGAGGTACCTCAAACTACCCGGGAGCCATTGCTCTTGGTGAGAGCCTTAGTCTGTTTAATGAATTGGGAATAGAGAACATAGAAAAACACAATGTTGAACTGGCTGACTACTTGATAGCCGGTTTACACGAGGTCGGGGCAACCGTAATTACACCTGCAGTACCGGGTCATCGTTCAGCCCTGGTGATATTCAGATTTTATGATGATATTAATCTGGAAAACGAACTGCTAAAAGATTTGCATAGAAATAATGTTTATGTAGCCATGAGATTTACCTCGAACGTGGGTGGTATAAGAGTTTCCTGTCATTTCTTTAATAATAAAGATGATGTGAATGCCCTGCTGGCTCAGCTAAAAGTTGCCTATAATAAAAAGAAGCCTGATTATCAATCATAGTAATATATCTGGTAAAAATTATAATAAAAAAATATATACGTATTCACGTATAATATTAAATTCATCATTTATATGGCATTAAACATTATTATGAGGTATATTTTCCCAAACCTTTTCAATATGTTCCTGGCTAACCCTCTTTGCTTCTTCAACTAAGGGAACATAAGAAAAAAACTGAATAGCCATAAAACCTGGAACTATTAAAGATATAGATTTAGATCAATTTCTACAATATACCATAAGAATGGAAAAACTCCCTACCTTTGGTATTTTAGATGAACTTGAAATATTTGTTTGACGGGTTTACTATTTAATCAGGAACCACAAATTTTACATAGTATTTTTTAAAAATAGTTGGGGTTTTTAGGGTTAATAATTTAATCAGTCTGTTCCAGATTAAAGCTTTCAGGTAGCAGTAGAAGAAAGCGAAGTGGCCAGATATTTGGGTAGATGTTAAATTTCCATTCCTTGTCGAAAAATAAAATAAGATATTTTCAGAAAAGCTGAGTTCTGTTTTTCGTATTTATTAGCATATCATTTCTAAATTAACAGCTTTAGCAGGCTCCGGGACTGCATTAGTTTTTTTTCAATGATCCTGTCCTTTTTCTTATTTTGAGAAAATGAATTTCATTTCTACCTTAACTTACATTTTTCTTTCAGTAAGACAGCAACTTCTTTTAATACAATTTCTACTAACCCTTCTTTTGCCTATCTGCAACTTTCAGCATCCCAATGATGTAAGTTGTAGATTATATCTATCATTGTGTCCAAGATTTGATGACCAAGATGTTTTTCTTTGAAGATACCTTACTTTAACGGTTCACTGTGGTATCTATCACAACGGTAACCATTATCTATATTAAATCCAGTGTGAATAGTGTTAAGGGCCTTCTTCTAATTATGTTCTTTTAACCCTATAGGCAAAAACTCTTACTATTTTTATAAGGGTTCCTATTGCAATAGACAGAATTAGTATAATACACCAGTATAAATAATAACTACAAAACTGCGGCTTGACAGATCTCTATTTGCCTGTGTGGCTTACTTTGAACCTACATTATGTGATAGCAACACTAGAGAATAAAACAAAGAATTTATAAGCATAGGGAAAAGTTCCCAGCACTTCCGTTGCACACAACTTACTTAACCACCCAATTACGCCAATTAAAATCTTTCACTGGCCTGACAGCCGGAGTAAGGGTAGATATGTCCAACCAACAAGCTAATGGCATTGTATGTTTTATTGCATCAAATTTACACTCTAATGCACACACACCGCAATGACTGCATTCATCCTGATATGCGATATAGGGAAGCTTTTTTTCTTCATTCCAACCGATCACATCATTAGGACAATGCCTAAAACAAGCTTGGCAGCCTGTGCAATTTTTGTATACTATCTTTACGCTCATCAGCTAAACCTCCTTTAACTCAGGAACTTCTAAAGTATTAAGCGACATATTATCTTCATCGTCTTTTTGTACCACAACCCATTTTCCCCATTCAGGATTTGTCTCAGGATAATCAGCACGAAAATGCACAAAATTGCCTAGTTTTCTAAATCTTGTTTCTTTGCGATATAAAGCAGCTCTAATATGCATTTCTGCAAAATCAATAATACTTTTAACCTCGCAACACCTCATTAACTCATGTGGGTTTCCAGCCACAAGCTTGTCTTTATAATAATTTCTTAAATCTAGGAGCTTCCCAAGGGCATGGGTCATAATTTCTTCATTTCTAAAAAATCCTACATAATTGGAAAGAATGGTTCTTACTGTCAACTCTAATTCTTTGGGATCGATACCATTTTCACGATTCATGGGAGCTAAGATTGCTTTTTCCGATTCTTGTAAATATTTATCAGCTAATTCCGGTAAACTCACTGTTGAAGCATATTCTGAAGCCTGTTCCCCAGCAATATAGCCGGAAACACTCGAACCGCCTATAGCTCTTACAAAAGCGTTCGTTGCCCCAGCAGCAAATAATCCCGGTACCGAAGTTCTAAATGTTTCATCAACAAGCGGACCACCTACAATGCAACAAGGATCAAGCTTGTTAGGTATAAGATCTTTTCTGATATCAATGCCTCTTTCTTTAAACCATTTTTTTGTAATTGGATACTCATGAGACATCTCTCTTTCGTACATATTAAGCACATCTTCTGGTAAATCACTCAAATCCCAATAAAGAGGGCTACGACCTTCGACAATCTCTTTATACATCAAAAAACTTCGCATAATACTTTCTTCTTCGCTATTAAGAACTACATCACCATTTCTGTTTACTAGTTTCCCTATTTTGTCAAAAGGTTTACACCCTACTATGCCACCGCCCGCTCTAAGAGTGACATAATCATAGTAAAGGAATTCCATGTTAACTAATTTTGCACCTGCTCTGTAAGCCATAGTTTCCGAATCACCGGTATTAGTTGGTGAAAAATATGTGTTAAAGGGGCCATCAGGTGCTATATATTGTCTTGTTGTTTCCCCTGTACTTAGTATCGTTGCCCTTGCGAGAAAGGTTGTTAGTTCCCCGGTTCTGGTATTTAAACCAATTGCTCCAATTACACGATCGCCTTTCTTTATTAACTCAATTCCCATAGTTCTTTCAAAGATCTGTGCATTTGTTCTTTCTACCGCTTTTCCAAGCTTGACTTTTGTATCTACTCCCCTATAAGACGCAAGGTAAAAATGTCTCTCCGGAATCTTCCAAATATATAAACTACCATCGTCTTCTCTAATCCGGACACCAAAACTTTCTAAATCTTTAACACGATCAAACCCATTAACTTCAATTGATAGCATAACATTAGGGTCATAAAGATCCTTACGAGTATTTTTTGCATATTCAACCGCTTCTTCATAACTTAATGCCTCAGGGTGAACACCCAATGCAACATGGTCCATCCCCGGTCCAACACTTCCACCACGCTGGAGAGTAGCTTTATCAAGAATTGCAACTCTTTTACCCATCTTGTCTGCACTAATCGCAGCGAAACATCCGGCTATCCCGCCACCAATAACCAAAACATCCGTTTTTACTGTTTTCATAACACACCCTCAATTGCTTCAAAATATTTATTATTGTATGTCTCTTTTGAAAAATCTAAAATTAACGGTTCAATTCATTATTTACTTTAATATACTGATTGTTAAATGTAAAACTAATTGAATAGTTGGTAGATACAAATAAATTTTGTGTCTAATAAAAATCTCTTAACCATATCAAGTATAAGAGTTTCGTTTGCATTACTCTATTATTCTATAAACTAATTAAGAATAAATTCCAACAAATGCTAAAGTATCTTGTCATGAAAAAATTCAATAAGTTTTTTTGCACCCTTGCTTAATGTTTTGTCTTTTTTAAAAACCAAACCGTATTCCCATGTCATTTCTTCATCAGTAATCAGAATTCGCGAACAGCTTTCGGTATCTGCTTGCATCGCAATATGCTCCATACATATAAATATATAATTATCTGTCTTTACCAACCCTAATAAAACATTGCTTTCTCCTGACTCCACCACAAATTTAGGTATAAAATTATAATGTTTGCAGACAGCAAGTATCCTATGATATAACTGATGATATTTATTTAATGTAACAATATTTTTGTTAAACAAATCTTTCATGCTTAGCGTCTTTCTACCTGCTAATTCATCCTTTTTATTAACGATCGCATAAACTTTTTCTTTTCGCAGTGTAAAATACCCTATCACATCTTTTTCAAAAGGGCGGGGGCAAACTGCTATGTCAACAGTTCCTTTGATAACCTTGTTAACACATTCTACATCAAAGCCTTCAATTACTTTAAGATCTATGTTTGGGTGGTTTTCACGAAATCTTATTAATAAATCTGGAAAAGTTGCCCATAAAACTCCTGGAACTAAGCCAATAACTAATTTTTCCTTTTTACTTTGGAACTCTCCGCTTAGCTCTAACACCATTTTATCAAAATCTTTTACTAAGGGAGTACATATTTTTTTTAAAAAACGGCCTTCCTCTGTAAGAAAGACTCCTTTTGAAGTACGATAAAACAACTTTTTTCCTAATTCATTTTCTAACAATTTTATAGAATTGCTCAAAGCTTGTTGGGAAATATAAATCTTATTCGCGGCAGCTGCAAAACTTTTTGTATTACAAATTTCTAAAAAACGTTTTAACTGTTTGATATCCATTTTCCATTACTCCTAAACTCCGATATTGCAAAGGTTATTTTTTGTAATAATTGCTATTCCAAGTATTGTCATCACCTAAACAATTTTTCATCTTTATAGAAAATCAACTACCGAAGTCTTTTTAATAATTATATATGGATATTCTCTTTTTATAAATACTAATTTTCAAGATTGGTTTGGGGTGTTTTTCACGCCATACTTAATTATACTAATCTGGTTCTCAATCAAATCATATTATTATATGAAATATGAGAATTGTGTGGTTAAAAAATACCTTTCTTAGAAAGAGAGGATAGCAGATTTGTAACATAATCACATAAACTGTTTTGTAAATTCGGTAAGGGGTGTACGTCGTAAAAAAACATGGTTTTTCACCTTGTAATCTTTTAAATAATTGATCCAGGCTTTGTCCATACTAATACCATTTGATAGATTTAATTTTAAAGGTTACAACATGCTACAAAGTGGTTTGGTAAAATTTCTCTAAGTTCTGGAGGAGTAGCAGTACAGTTCTCACTTATACAATAACAACGTTTTTTAAAATAACATTCATTTGGAAGATCAATCGGCGAAACAACCTCCCCCCGCAAAACAATTCGTTCTCTCTTGATAGCAAGATTGGGTATAGGAACTGCAGAAAGTAATGCTTTAGTATATGGATGCAATGGATTCTCAAAAAGTTCTTCAGCAGGAGCCTTTTCTATTATTTTCCCTAAATACATTACCGCAATATCGTCCGAAAAATGATTAACTACTGCTAAATCATGTGTTATAAATAAATATGTTAAACCGATACTCTCCTGAAGTTCTTTTAAAAGGTTTAATATCTGCGCTTGAATGCTAACATCAAGTGCAGATACGGGCTCATCACAAACAATAAATCGAGGATTAACTGATAAAGCTCTGGCAATACCAACACGTTGACGACGGCCCCCGTCCAATTCATGAGGATAACTATTTATTAATCTCTCTGCCAAACCAACCATGGTCATCAATTCTAACACACGGTTTTTAAGTAGTTTTTTACCTTTAATCAAGCCATTTATCTGTATGGGTTCTGCAATTATTTGGCTGACAGATTTTCGTGGATCTAATGAAGAAAACGGATCTTGAAAAATAATTTGCATTTCCCTTCGTAATTTCTGCATTTCACGCTTTTTTAAAGAAGTTATGTCCTGTCCATCAAATATTACTTTACCACCAGTAGGCTCTAAAAGTCGTAAAATAGCCCTCCCGGTAGTTGTTTTTCCGCATCCTGATTCTCCAACTAATCCTAAGGTTTTACCTTCATCGATTTTAAAGCTAACCTTGTCCACTGCTTTCAATAAACCACGCTTTGTCTGAAAATTCTTGGAGAGTTCAGTTACTTCTAAGAAACTCATTCAACGTCTTTCCTTTCAATATAAAAGTTACTATCTTTGTATGCAGAACAACGTATCATATGTGAATCACTGAGCCAAAGTGGTTCCGGCACAGATTGTAAACAGGTTTCTCGTACATAGCGACATCTTGATGCAAAACTACATCCTTTGGGTAGATTAGTAGGGTCAGGCATAAGTCCTGGTATTGGCTTAAGTCTAGCTTTGCGATCCAAAGGGTTAGGAAGAGAGTCGAAAAGACCCTCGGTATAGGGATGGCGAGTATGATTGAACACATCTACTAGCGTACCTTTTTCAACAATCCTTCCTGCATACATCACTGCCACCTCATCACATATTTCTGCAACAATACCTAAATCGTGAGTAATCATAATCAAAGAAGTTTTATATTTTTGTCGAATAGAGCGCATTATTTCCAATACCTGTGCCTGAATAGTGACATCTAGTGCAGTGGTGGGCTCATCAGCAATTAACAATTTTGCGTGACAAGCCAATGCAATTGCAATGACCACTCTTTGTTTCATGCCTCCAGAAAATTGGTGAGGATATTCTGTTGCTCGTTCGCTGGGTATGCCCACCAATTCTAACATCTCGCGTGCACGTTTATTTGCCTCAGTCATATTGACTTTCTCATGAAGAAAAATACTCTCGGCAATCTGTTCTCCTACTGAAAAAACCGGGTTTAAAGCTGTCATAGGATCTTGAAATATCATAGATACATCTTTACCACGAATCATCTCTAGTTCTCTTTGACTTTGTTTAAGCATGTCATTATGGTCAAGTATGATGCTACCACTTTTAATCAAGCCAGGTGGGCTAGGAATAAGTCGTAATATAGCCTTGGCAATAGTAGTTTTACCTGCTCCGGTTTCTCCTACCAATCCAAGGGCATTGCCTCGCCCAAGCAAAATATCTACCCCATTTACAGCTTTCACTAAACCGTCTTCTGTATCATAATGCACAACCAAGTTTTTAACATCTAAAATGGGATCTTCTTTATTAATTATCGGAACCTGATTCATAATGCTCTCTCTATCGCTTTAGTTTTGGGTCCAAGGCATCTCTCAAACCATCGCCAATCAGATTAATAGACATCACTGTAAGCATTATAGCTAAACCTGGAATTAAAGTCAGATAACTATAGTCTCTCATTAGATGTCGTGATTCTGAAAGCATTCCGCCCCATTCTGGTGCAGGCAAAGGTATTCCAATACCAAGAAAATTCAAACCGGATGCAACAACAATAGCCGATGCCACCTGCATTGTACATTGAACTAAAATAGGTGCCAGTGAATTCGGTAGCACATGACTCAATATTATATGAAAATCACTTGCTCCGGCAGCCTTTGCTGCTTCAATGTACTCTTGCTCACGTACCGGTAATACTGCAGCTCGGGCAACTCGACTGAATGGTGGTACACATACCAAACCAATTGTCAGCATCAAAACCATAAGACTCTGCCCAAATGCAGTCATAATTACAATAGCCAATAAAATACTTGGAATAGGCTGAAATACATCTGCTAAACGCATTATTAATGTTTCTACCCAGTCACCGTAATAACCTGCAACCAAACCAAGCATAGAGCCTATTAAAAATGCTATAATAACAGCAACCAAGCCTACTGATAAGGAATAACGTGCACCATATATAATACGAAACATTACGCTTCGTCCATATTGATCTGTTCCAAAAGGATGGTCAGGTGAGGGGTGAAGCAATCTTTCAGGAATATTTTGCTTAATAACTTGTCCTTCATAATTAAGAACAATACTACCAACTATTGTAATCACAATTATCAATCCAAATAATAACAACCCTGCTACCGCACCTTTATTCTTTTTGAAATTGCGCCATACTTCAGCAGAAGCACTCCGACTTTTATATTCCACGGTTACCGAGTGATTTAGTTCAGTTTTCATATTTTTACCCCACATAACGTACTTTAATACGCGGATCTATAAATACATATGAAACATCAATTATTAACATCAATATACTTGTAATCATTGTTATTAAAATAATTCCTCCCGTAATAACGGGTATATCCCTTTGGCTTATTGCATCCACAATCAACCTGCCTAAACCAGGCCAAGCGAAAACAGTCTCTGCCATTACGGCTCCACCAAGGGTAACTCCCAATTGAGTGCCAATAACTGTAATAATTGGGATTAGTGCGTTTTTAAGGGCATGCTTTCTGATTATTTTACTTTCTCTCACCCCTTTTGCTCTGGCAGTGAGCAAATAATCCTGACGTATTATTTCTAACATTGAAGATCGCGTAGTGCGCATTATTAAAGCAGCCTGAGCGGCCGAAACGTTAATTGCTGGTAGGATTAAGCTACGTAATCCGGCGGTATTTCCAAAGGAAGGAAACCAGCGAAGTTTGAGTGAAAAAGTCAAAATTAGAATTAAACCGAGCCAAAAATTTGGCAATGATACACCAAACAAACCAATAGCCATACTGAAAGTGTCCAACCAAGAATTCTGTTTAATAGCAGCTAATAACCCTAAAGGAATAGCGATCAAAACAGCTAAGAAGATACCGGCAAGTGCTAAAATAATAGTATTAGGCAAACGATTCATACATATCTCGAATACTCCTTTACGAGAATGATAACTTTTACCCATATCTCCTTTTAATAAATTTCCTATGTAACGCAAATATCGTACTATCAGTGGATCATTAAGGCCCATCGATTCACGCATAGCATTTTTTTGTTCTGCTGTCATCTCATTAGTTGCAATAACGTCAACTGCATCACCCGGAGCTAAATCTAATATAAAGAATATAATAAAAGAAACTGCTAACAAAATAGGTATAAGTGCTAGTATTCTTTTAATTACATATTTGGTCACTTTTTCCACATCTCCTTTATATTATTTGTGGTTGTAACTTTACAACTTATTTC
>JAKPKS010000120.1 GCA_029553585.1 Candidatus Atribacteria bacterium
TAATCATAGATTTGGCATAATATCTGGAATCCTGCTCAGCCATACCGGCATGTACCCCCGGGTCATCTGCCACAAAGATAACCAGACCACCGTTACATCCACTATAGGAAAAATTGGCTATAGAATCTGAGGCTACATTCAGTCCCGCCATTTTCATGGTTACCAGGGCTCTCTTGCCCGCCCAGGCCGCACCGGCAGCAACTTCAAAAGCCACCTTTTCATTCACACTCCACTCAATATGGAAATCCAGTTCCTGTTTTTTTGCCATTAAGGTTAAAATGACCTCAGTAGAGGGGGTCCCGGGATAACCGGCAACTACATCCACACCGGCGGCAATTGCCCCTTCTGCAATGGCTTCATTACCTGTCAGCAATTTTTTCAAATCTTGTCTCCTTTCAGCTTTAATATTCTATCCGATTATTTCAGTTAAAGCCTGAATAAATTTTTCATTTTCAGAGTGGGTTCCAATAGTGACACGAATAAAAGTGGGGCATCCATATATTTTTCCAGGTCTTATAATAACTCCCTTTCTTAAACACTGTTCAAAAAATGATTGACTATCTCGCTTTAAATCGATAAAAATAAAATTAGTTTCGGTGGGAAGGTAGGATAGATGGAGTTTATCTAACTCCTGGTAAAGGTATTTTTTGCCCTCTCTGTTAGCTGCTAAGACCTGCTGATAATGTGCAGTATCATCCAGGGAAGCCAGAGCAGCTGCCTGCCCTAAGCGATTGGTAGTAAAAGGATCTACTACCCTTCTTAGATAACCGATGATTTCAGGTCTGGCAATACCATAACCTACCCTGATACCGGCAATTCCCGCTATTTTAGAGAAAGTACGCAGGATAATTACATTTCTACCTTCCAGCACATAGGGAAGGCTATCGGGATAACCTTTTTCATCAACATAATCACAATAAGCCTCATCGAAAACCACAATAACATCATCTGGAACTGTTTCCATCATTTTTTCTACTGCATCTTTTTTGACCATAGTGCCGGTTGGATTATTGGGATTGCAGAAATAGATCATTTTGGTTCTCGGGGTAATGCGAGCAACGATAGCTTCTAAGTCAAAATAGTAATCCTTCAGCTTAACGGGAACATACTCTCCTCCCATTATTTTGGTAATGGTTTCATAGGCTTGAAAGGTAACCTCTCCGGTAATGACTTCATCACCATTATTAATAAAGGCCATACCGGTAAGGCTGATCAGATTATCTGCACCATTTCCTATAATAAAATAATCATCTCCGATATTGAATTTTTTGGCCAACTTTTCTCTCAATAAACGGCTGGTACCCTCCGGGTAAAGATTAATGGTCGGCACCTCCCGCTGGACTGCCGCTACCGCCAAAGGCGAGGGTCCGATAGATGTTTCATTGGAAGCTAATTTTACAATTTCGGTCAGCCCCAATTCTCTTTGTACATCTTCTATTGGTTTACCGGGAATATATGGTTTTAGATCCAGAATACCTTTTCTGACTAAATGTTCTGCTCCTGTCATCTTTTTCACCTCTTTTATATTTTTTATATTTTTTCACTATATTTGATAAGTAAGCACAGGAAATCAATCTGCCACAAATCTTAAGATATATAATTAAAAAAAATGGGGTAGCATAGCGCTCCCCCTTTTATCTAATATCTCT
This sequence comes from Candidatus Atribacteria bacterium, assembly GCA_029553585.1. Lineage (GTDB taxonomy): Bacteria > Atribacterota > Phoenicimicrobiia > Phoenicimicrobiales > Stramentimicrobiaceae > Stramentimicrobium. The sequence continues at coordinate 1,650 of JAKPKS010000120.1, forward strand.
GGGAATATTAGTTACTATATTTTTATTATATTTTAACATTTATTTAGCTTTATGTAAATAGTTTCAATATATATTTATACAACGGTTTATTTTCCAAGATGCCAATATGCTTATTGTCTGCCCTATCTAATTTTTAGTAATTCATTTTAATTATTAATTTAACATTTCCATCTTTGATACCAATCGTGATTAATTTTTAAAACATCTAATACTTTCCCTACTATATGATTAATAATATCATCTATTGTTTTAGGATTAATATAAAAGCCGGGCATAGCGGGCAATATGGTGACACCTTCATTAGCTAAACTCAACATATTTTCTAGGTGAATCTTTCTTAATGGGGTTTCGCGAGGAACAATAATTAACGGCCTCTTTTCTTTTAAGGTTACATCGGCTGCTCTTAAGAGGAGATTATCCGAATAACCACAAGAAATACCAGCTAGCGTTTTCATACTACAAGGTATAATAATCATCCCGTGAGTAATAAAAGAACCACTGGAAATTGCTGCAGCCAAATCATTAATTTCATAGCAATAGTTTGCTAACAGTAATAAATCTTGCTTTTTCAGGCTTGTTTCTTGCTCTAATATCTTTTCTACTATAGGAGTAAATATTAAATGTGTTTCTATGTTTATCCTTTTTAATACTTCTAACAATCTTACTCCATAAATTATCCCACTAGCTCCACTTATTCCAATAATTAATTTCATACTCTCCCCTTTCCTTAAAATTTTCTCACATATTCATGTTAATTTATATATTATATGTACTATTTTAATTTCTTTTTAATAAATTTTTTAATTTATTTACTAATTTATTAACATTAGAAATGAGGATATCAATGTCCTTGGGACTTGCCTGGTTAATATGCAATCCAGCTATAACTATAGTGGTTCTCCCTGTAATTTTAGTAATATCTTCGGCTATTTCTTTTGCCAGATCATCTTCTTTATGCCCAACTAAAGTAATAACAGAGGTAGTTGCACTCATTATTGCAACATTTTTTAAACTCGGCCTTGGGATTGACACTGCTATAGCTCCGATATGTGGTTTTTCTCCACCATGAATTATTACAGTTAGATCTTCTCCTGATTTAACAGTTTGTAATGTTACCTCATATTTTCCTTGACCTTCTTGAATTTTAACCATATTAGTTTCTCTTTAATTATTTTGTTTATGCAATAATGTTAATATGTTATTTTCTCAGCAATGGTGTTTAGTGTTTTCATTTTTTATAAATTGAGCTAATTTCCCAGGATCTATATTTCCACCTGATAGTACAAAACACACTTTTTCATATTTTTTCAATTGAAGATTCCCTTCTAAAGCTGCTGCAAATCCTACAACAGCAGACGGTTCCACTACAAGTTTTGTTTTAAAAATAATCTCAGGTAGAGTTTTATAAATAAATTCATCATTAACAGTAATAATTTCATCTACATAATTTGCAATAATAGGAAAGGTATTTTCACCAGGTTTAGGAATTACTAGCCCATCAGCAATAGTATCTTTAATTGAAACTTCAACAGGTCTACCTAATTTTCTACTTTCTGAATATCTTGGAACTGCCTTGGGTTCTACCCCTATTACTTTAATCTTTGGATTTATTTCTTTTACAGCAATAGAAATTCCAGCCAATAATCCTCCTCCACCAAGGGGAACAACAATTGCATCAAGCCCTTCAACATCTTCCATTATTTCATAACCTACGGTCCCCTGCCCAGCAATAAGAATGGGATCATCATAAGAATGGATAACCGTATAAAACTTTTGTTCCACTATTTCTTCTAATTTTTCATGTCGTTGAGCAGAATTGTAGCCATATAATATGACTTCTGCTCCCAATGCTTTTGTTCCTTCAATTTTTATTAAGGGGGCATTCTCTGGCAAAATAAGAGTAGCCTTGGTGTCTAATTTTTTTGCGGCATAAGCTACTCCTTGAGCATGATTTCCAGATGAAGTAGCAATAACACCCTTGTCTTTTTCGCTATCTGCTAAGCTCAATATTTTATTAATTGCGCCTCTGAGTTTAAAGGAACCTGTTATTTGTAAACATTCTGGTTTTAAATAAACTTCACAATTAGCTAAGTCTTTAAGCCTTTCCTCCATCAATAATGGGGTATGCCGCACATAAGGTTTTATATTATGATAGGCATCTTGAATATTTTTTAAATTAACTGGCAGAACCATAAATATCCCCTCTTATTTAAACAAATGTTTGATACCATAGAATTAATTTACTAAGATCTTTACTTAATTGAATACAATATAATAAATCTTAATGACTTTTAATTGGCTTTTACTTAACAGGGTTAATTTAAGATCCTCTGTTTGTTAGTTAAAATAACTCTAATAAATCAACCTGATAGCTGCGCTGTGCTGGTAGTGTCTTAGATTAACTATAATAGTTTTTATTAAACTTTCTAATCTACTAATAAGTATTTTTTCTTTTTAATAATCTTATTGAATATCAAAAAACTTGACAATAGTATAACAAATAATCGTATTGGCAAAACGGGGAATACAGAAAGTATAGACAAACTAAAAAATACTACCCTTTCAGGCATATTTATCCTCTGCGAGGGATATAATAAATAACCTTCATTTGCAATTGATAAACCTATTATCGATAGTATCCCAAAAATTACCGTCACAAATATGGAAAAGATATCCCCTTCCATTAATAATTGTGGATTGTAAATAAAAAAGAATGGTAAAATAAACATTGGTAAGCTCAATTTAAAGGCTTTCATGCAAGTCTTCCATATATGCCCTCCACTCAATGACGCTGCGGTAAATGCTGCGATAGCTAGTGGAGGAGTAACATTATTAACTATACTAAAATATAATAGAAAAAGATGGAGTGCTAGTGTAGGAATATTATATTGCAATAACGCTGGAGCAAGTAAAGTGGCTGAAATAATATAGGTAGCTGTAGTAGTCAAACCTGTTCCTAAAATAATAGCGGCAATTGCTACAAATATAAGTGACATTATCATGTTTCCACCAGCAAAAAAAGATATTATCCAAGCCATCTTCATACCTAAGCCGGACATAATTATTGTAGTAAGCACTATGCCGGCACAGGCACATGTTATAAGGAGAGTCAAAATATTTTTTCCGGCATCTTCTAAAGCTTTTAATGCTACTTTAACAGTTATCTTTCTTGCTTTCTTTACGAAATAGCTGATAATAATAGTCGATAAGGTTGCATAAAAACCAACCATCATTGGACTATACCCAAAAACAAGTAATACTATCAAAACTATAATAGGAATTAAAAGTAATCCTCTGTTTAATATTACTTCTTTTAAATCGGGGAGTGTTCCTTTTTCCAAACCTAAAATGGAATATTTTGTTGAAATTAAATGTACAGAGATTCCAACGGCAAAAAAATATAAAATTGCAGGTATTAATGAGCCTTGAATAACTTTTAAATAGGGAATCCCGGTAAAGGCAGCAAGTATAAAGGCAGCTTCAGACATAATCGGAGGCATTATTTGTCCACCAGTAGAGGCTGCTGCCTCAATAGCAGCGGCATCTTCTGGAGAATATCCAAGCTTTTTCATTGTTGGAATTGTAAAGGCACCAGTTGTTAAAACATTAACTGCTGCACTTCCAGATATTGACCCTACCAATCCGCTGGCAACAACGCTAACCTTAGCTGCACCCCCAATTGTGGAACCTATTAAGGCATTTGAAAAATCCTTAAAAAAATCTGCAATACCAGCTTCTGTAATAAAGGCAGCAAATATTATAAAAACAAAAACATATTGTATCACAGAACCAACGGGTATACCTAAAATTCCTTCGGTGGATAAGAATCCAAAATCTGCTACCTCGCTCAAAGAAAACCCTGAGTGTAAGAAGGGGTATGGGAAATATCTTCCGAAAATTGTATACAACAGTAATATTAATGATATAATTACTAAAGAATACCCTATGGTCCGCCTAGTTGCTTCAAAAACAAGACTAATAAATATGAGCGCTAATACTATATGAAAAGTAGAAGCTTCCCCTCTTAATAATTGTAAATTTTTATAATATAATATTATATATATACCAATAAATATACTTAAAAAAATAAGAATATAGTCTACTATACTTAATATTAGTTGAACTGTTTTATTGCTGTTGTTTTTAACTTTAAGTGGGTAAATCAGAAAAATTAACATAAGTGCAACACAAACATGTATACCCCTATTTAGATAAGCTTCCCAAATCCCAAAATAAGCTTGTTGAAAATTAAATAATGAAAACATAATTGCCATGATTGCAATTAATCTATCCCTGACCTTATTTCCATTATCAACTATAGTATTATTTTCAAAAAATGGATAATTATCGATTTTTTTATTATTATTGTTTGCCATTTATTATATTCTCCTCATAAATTACTGCATCCTATACTATATTTTTAAATAAATTAAATTTTTTCAAGTATTAAATTATTTTATTTTTTATGTTTATACTTTTTATGTGATAGGTAATTCTGAGTAAGTTTCATTTTTAAGCTTTACAGGCTAACCCAAAATGTAAAATTAAATAACTATTGACAACCTCTAGCATAGTTTTCATATACAACAGCATAATTAATATTGCGACAAATATTTTTAGACAATAATCTTCTATATTTTAATCGAGCGTAATTTTTAAAGGAAGCTTTCAATATTTATATTTTCTATGCCTGGTATTTTTTTCCTTTCAAACTCTTCTTTTAATCCCCATGGAATTGTGGCATCGATAATTACCCTCCCCCATTGCATTTTGTATGGGTCACGTTGAAATCCAGCAATATTTGGGACAACTATGATATCCCTTTCTGGGGAACACCTCGAGGCTAAGGCCCAAGAAATGTCATTTATATCATATATGTTGACATCAGTGTCTACTACTATACAATACTTCATCCATTGCATATTAGTGCCAAAAGCTGCCAGGGCAACTTGCTTTGCTTGCCCTTCCCAAGTATTTTCAATTTGTATATTACAATTAAATAACGAAGGCCAACAAACAACATCTTTAACAGTAGGTATAACCTTTTTAACTTCTTTAAAAATTGTAGTTGCAATAGGCACGCCAAGCAAAATAATATCTTCAACATTTCCGGGTAAAATCGCGTAGTGGATAGGAGACTCTTTCATCGTAACAGCATTAACTTTTATTACATGATTATCCATTACAGGAGTATAATTGCCTAGCAAATCACCAAAAGGGCCTTCAGGTCTTCGTATGCCTGGCAAAATTTCTCCTTCAATTATTATTTCTGTATCAACTGGAACTTGGATATTGATTGTCTCACACGAAATAAGCTCTATAGCAGATCCTTGCAGTGAGCCGGCAAATTTCAGCTCATCCCAATCAAAGGGTAAATTTGTACTGGCAGCTAACATAATTGATGGGGAATTCCCTATTAAAACGGCTATTTCCAATGGTTTCCCTAATTTCTCAGCTTTGTCAAAATAAACTCCAAGATGATGTCCTGGTGTAATACGAAGGTTTAATTCATTATTATCAAGAATTTGTAATCGATGATAAGAAAGATTTTGTACTGATGTTTCAGGATCCTTAGCAATAACGATTCCCCCGGTAATATAGGGACCAGCATCTTTCTCATAATGATGTATCACTGGAATTAATTCTTTTAGAAGAAAATCTTTTGTGAAGACCTTTCGAGTATTTGCAGGAGAAACACTACTTGTATCTATAAGTCCCCATCTTTCACTCAACTTAGAGATTATTTCTTTTTCGCCTGATTCAATATTAAATACAGTAGCTAATCTTTTGTAATTTCCTAAAATATTGCTAGCAACTCTACAATTTTTATATCCTTTTACATTTGAAAAAAGAACTGCCTTATTTGACGTTTTTTGTACTTTTTCAATGATTGCTGTTAATTCAAACTTAGGGTCTACTTCTTTTGTAAATTCTACTAAATCTCCGCTTCTTATTAAGAAATCTATAATATCTCTAAAAATCATTCTTTTTACTCTCTATCTATTATTTTTTTAATATAAAAAACCATAAACAAATAAAAGTGGGTTGTAAGCTTAAAGCAACGAATATTTCAATTAATTTCACAAATTATTTCAGTAAAAATACTATTTTTAAAAAATACTGATTAATATTATAATAACTATTCTAAGGGTATTCCATCTACCTGAAATAGGGTTTACATCAATAGCATTACAGATTAAAGAATAAAATTGTTTTCTATATTTTTAATTTAATTCTGTTTATGTTAAAGATAAACACAATTGGACACCACACTCATGAAAAAGCGGTGGTGTCCAATTGTGTTTTAGAAATATCAGGATATTACAATACCCCTTTTTCCTCAAAATATCTTTGAGCTCCTGGATGGAAAGGAATAGGAACACCTTCAACCGCTGTTTCTGGTGTCATCATTTCTAAACGTTTAAATCCTTGGGATAATTCTTTAACATTTTCATATATAGCGCGAGTAATTTGATATACTAACTCTTCAGGCATATTTTCACTTACTGCTAATAATGGTGCCCAAGCGATAGTGTGAACGTCTTCATCCTGGCCTTTATACACTCCTTTCTCTACAGTAGCACCTAGGATACCGGGATTTTCAACTAAATAATCATTCAATATCTCTGAATCAATATTTAATACTCTGCATGGAAAAGCCATTTCTATCTCAACAATATTTGCATCAGGTGGATATGCATCAAAGATACCCATATCTATGAGTCTGTCTTTCATCATTGACTTGGTTTCATCATAGCTTAAAAAGTGCAAACGTCCACCGGCTTTTTCAATACTCTCATAACTTAAACCATATTTCGCTAAGATTCTTTGAAAATTAGTATCCTGCCCTCCGCCACGACTACCAACAGCAATATTCTTATTATAAAGGTCTTTAATTGATTTAATTTCACTATCCGCTCGAACGGTATATTGATAAGGTCCTGCTGGATAATTTCCTATAGCCATAACATTTGTGTGCTTCTTTTCAAATGGAGGTAATCCCATTCTACCTTCATAAGCTGTACTCAAGTATACTAAACCCAAATCAAATTTATTATTATCAATATTTTTAACATTAGACACTGCATCACCAGGTACTACAGAAGTAATTACTCCGGGTACATACTTATTAATGATAACCATGGTTGCTGTCATCATAGGAAACCATGTTCCTCCAGGGGAACCTGCACCTATTTTTAAAGGTATTATATCTGCAGCTTGTACAGTAGATAGGCAGCTAATACATAAGATTAATGATAATACAATAATAATTTTTTTTTGCACTTTGGAATTCTCCTTTTTTATTTTCCTAAAAGTATTTTTAAAAATGATTCATACTTCGTTTTTTATAACACCTCTCACCCCCCATATCTTTTGGTCTGGGAAACTAAAACAATTTAATAAACATTTTTTAGAAATATCCTATAATCTTTATTTCCATACTTATTTTATTTCTCAGACTCTTGTTTGCTTAGAAAAATAGCTTCATCTCAATAAACTTTACATATTTTTGTATTAATTCATTACTTATTGCAATTAATATGAAGAATATTTCATTTTAAGAAAACATTTATCTATATTATGGATTATATATTAATATCGGTATTAACAATGTTTATTTTACAATCAAAATTTATGAGTACTGTTTTAAGTTTTTATGATATTAAATTTAATGTTTTTCTTATTTCCCATTATGTATTATATGGATATTAATCTCATATTTTTAAAACTTGTTGTTTTTAATTCTTTCTTTAAACTTCACGAAATAAAAACCAATCTCCTTAATTACAAAAGGGGCAGTAATAAATTTAAAATTACTGCCCCCTAATAACTAGTTTCTTTGGACATTTGTATAATATTTATGATACAACTAATTTATTAATATGTAAATATTAACAAACAGAAAAAATAAATTATTTAATCAATCGGCCCTGCTGGTGCAATGTCTATATGCTAACTTCTCAATCTTCGGGGTGAGTTATTTCTTCTCTTCATAAGAAGATATCAATAATGAAATTGTTAATTTCCCTATTTTTACCATCTTTGGCATCCTTATCTGTACCCATTTACCCCAACACCATTAGACCCTAAAGCAGAGTATTTGCTATATTTTATGTAAATTGAATAAAGTTAATTAAGTTAACTTGAAATGGGCCATTAAGAACCTCCATAATAATATAGACGATACTCTAAAAAATTAATAAGGAGGATAAGTTCAAGATAACCTAAAGTCAATAGAATCACCCAGGAGCTGAATCCCCAGATCAAACGCTGGCAGGAAGAACAACTCAAGGACCATTACCTTTATCTCATGACCGATGCCGTCTACTTCTTTGTCCGAGTCAACCATCAGGTGGTCTCCTGTCCGGTATTGATTATGGCCGGTGTGGATTCGAATGGACATCGTAAGATCCTGGGTGCTGATAACACCTTTGAGAAAAGCTACCAAAGCTACAAGAATCATTTGAACAGGCTCCAAGAAAGAGGGTTAAAACAGGTCGATTTAACCATCTCTGATGATCACAAAGGGTTACTCGGGGCTCAGCAGGAAATATTCACCCATACACCACACCAGCGCTGTATCTGTCATTTTATGCGCAATGTCCTATCCTATGTTCCCTATAAGGGAAAGGCAAATTTAGCTGGTTATCTCAAGCAGGTTTATAATTCTCCCAACCAAGAGATGGCTACCACTGTTGCTAAGATGATTGCCCAGAAGTAGCAGAAAAGTTACCCCAAGGTCAGTCACCTGTTGGAAGAAGAGTTGGAATTCACCCTAACCTATCTTGGCTACCCCGAACATCGCCTCGTAAGATCAGAACGACCAACCTCATTGAAGGGGTGATCAACAAAGATCTAAAGCAACGTTCTAAAGTGATCGGCATTTTCCCCAATAGCCAATCCTGCCTGTGCTATGTTTGTCTGAGACTCATGGAGATCGACGAAGAATGGCAGACCGGTAGAAGGTATATGAAGATAACTCAAGAGGATCAAGATTTAGAAAATGATGATCCTCTATTAGAAGAAATAAAACAGATAAAAGAAAGGGTCAAGACTCAGGAGGAATTGGTGGATATTTAATTTTCTCTAACCCTGTTTGTTATTTTAGTGATAGTTTCTGTAATATTTTTAGTAAGTTCATCTTCTTTGTGTCCTATTAAAGTAAAAATAAAGGTGCTGGCGCTTATTTTTTGAATTTGTTAAATCTTCTTTAGATTTAATTGCCACTAATGCACCCTTATACTTATTGTCTCCTGATGTAATTCTTATTAAAATACTCATCTTTCTGGCTCTTCTATGCCTCAAATAGCAAGATTCTCGTTTAGATAAAGATAGCTGTAAATATTATTGCTTTATTGTTGTTGGCCGTATATTTTCTGAACTATAGGAAGTATCCGTTTGCGAATTCTATCATCTACTTCTACTTTCTGAGGAAAACCTGACAGGGGCTTGGTGGCATCTATACCTATTTTTGATGATCGATATAATTCATCAGTAGAAGGATCCAACATGTCACCCATACCCATATTTTGGGGAGTAATAATGATATCTTTATCGCCTTGCACTCTTGTTGAAATTGCCCATAATACCTCTTGTTCATCAAATATATCTATATCATCATCTACTACAACCACTGCTTTGATGCAATGATCTTCCGCTAAAGTTGTAAAAATTGCCTGTAATGGTTCACCTTCAGCTGTCTTTTTTATGGAAATATAACAAGTAAATATACCACACCCTGATATAGGAACATGTATAGCTTTTACATTAGGCACGGTTCTAAGTAAGGTAGAAAAAATATCACATTCACGATGAAATGCCATAATTGTATTATGATCAGCAGATAAAGCTGGATTTATGCTGTGATAAAGGGCATTGTCTCGATGATGTAAAGCTTTTACTTTAAAGACATTTCTAGTACTTCTACCAGTAACGTAATTAGTGAACTCACTAAAAGGCCCTTCAGGTTCTCGTACTTCATTAAGGATCTCACCCTCAATAATGATTTCTGTCCAAGCAGGCACTAAAACATCTATATTTTTACATTTTACAACTTGAAGTGGTTCACCTAATAAACCTCCTATTAGATCATACTTGCTATCATTATATGGTAAAAAGGCTAGACTCCCTATCGTTACAATGGGGTGAACACCAATAGCTATCGCAGCCGGTAATGACTTACCTTTTTCTTCTGCCCTCCTATGAAATTCCCACATACGTTTTCTGGAATGCAAACTTATGCCCAATTTATTTCTTTCTTTTAATTGTAAGCGATGAAGCCCACAAGTATGAATCCCAGAGTCTGGGTCTCGTGCAATTACTACTCCCGCGGTAATGTAAGGGCCTCCATCACAATTGAAGTGGGTTATTATGGGAAGTGTCTTGGTTAAATCTACTGTTTTTTCATCATAATAATTAGTTTCAAAAATACCGTTTTTAACAATTTCTGGTTCTATTCTCCTACCAATATATTTGGAATATAATTCAAGAAATTCACGCTCATTATCTAAGCCCAAAGACATGGCAATCCTTTGTCGGGAGGCAAGAACATTTGAAATAACTGGCATCTTATAGTTTTTAATATTCTTAAAAATTACTAATGGTGAACCCTTTTTTTCTAGTTCTTTTAATACAGCAGTTATTTCATATTTAGCAGATATTTCGTCTTCGAAATACTCAACCGTTTCAGGGAATTTTTCTTCAATTTTATTTATAAAAATTCTTAAATCTTGGTTCATTTGTGTGAACTTTCTCCTTCAATTTATAAATATAATTAGTATGGATTTTCAATACTTTTCATATATTTTGTATCTGATAAATTTTCTTTTCCACCCTTATGCTTTTTGATATGTATAATTAACACTATGGCAGTTATTAATATCCCCATAATATTTAAAAAAAAGTTTTTATAAAAAAGTAGAGCAATAGAAATAATTAATGCTACCTTCTCTATCAAATATATTTTTTGTAAAATCCAACTTTCAAAAACAAAACTAATCAAAGTTACAGCTATAAGAGAAGTAAAGATACTCCATACTGCCAAACCTATTTCACCTTCAAGTAATATTTCAGGTTTATAAATAATGAGGTAGGGAATTAAAAAACCGGAAATTCCTAGTTTAACCGCTTGGATCCCAGTTCTCATCAAGTTTGAGTTAGCAATACTAACTGCTGCATATACCGCTAACGCAACTGGAGGAGTAATATAAGATACTGTTGCAAAATATAGTACAAAAAAATTAGCTGGTATCAAGGGTACCCCAGATTTCACTAAAGATGGAACTAAAAAAAGAGAAGTTAATATATAAGCTACTGAATCCGTGACACCAGTGCCAAGAATAATCGCTGCTATCATGCCTAATATTAATAACATCAGTATAGAGCTACCGCCTAGTGCAGTTAGCATAGAAGTAATCTTTGTTACTAACCCAGTTGTTACTGCCATTCCAGTTATCATTCCCGCCATGGCCAGAGGTGGGGTAATGGATACTGCCATATCTAAACCTTTCTCGCAACCCTCTATAATTTGTTTTAAACTTAAACGTGTATTTTTTCTTAAAAAAGGTGCAATTAAGGTAACAATAATTCCCCAGAAGGCACACAAATTAGGACTGAGTCTGAAAACCAATAAAAGATAGACTAATACGAATAAACCTAAAAGCAAATGGCCTTTATTTTTAAATAGCTGAAAAAAAGTTGTTTCCTTTTTCGAGGCGATTGAGTTGTTTCCTTCAAATAGGTCTATATCTTTTAGTTTACCCTTTAATCTTAATTTTACTCCTTGTATATGAACCATTAAAAAAAGTGCGGTATAATAGAGAAGAGCCGGTATTATGGCTTTAAATGCAATAGTTAAATAGGGAACTCCAGTAAACTCAGCCATTATAAAGGCCACTGACCCCATTATAGGGGGCATAATGACTCCACCCGTTGAAGCCGTAGATTCAATTGCAGCGGCATAGTCCTTACTGTATCCCATTTTTATCATTAGAGGTATAGTAATCGACCCAGTTGCCATAACATTTGCTGTAGCACTTCCTGAAACACTACCGAAAAAGGCACTGCCTATAACAGCTATTTTAGCTGGAGCATCCTTTGCTTTACCTACTAATAACTGTGAAAGCTGAAAAACGACATCTGCAGCCCCTGTAATAATTAAAAAAGCACCAAATAGCATAAAAAGATAAATATATTTAGCGGTTACTCCTATAGGAACACCAAAAATTCCTTCATAGCTGTTATAAAGATAATAGACCAGATAATCGTAATCAACTCCGGCATGAGCAAAACCAATAGGTAAAAGATGTCCAAAAAGAGTGTACAAAATTATAAGAAAGGTTATTATGGGAAGAACTAAACCGCTAGTTCTTCTCCCTAACTCAAAAATTAACAAAATTAAAATTGTTCCCCAAATTATTTGTAGCATTGTTGGCATTGCTGGGCGTCTCAAAATCACATCATGGTTAATAATTTGATAGAGCAAAGCAGAGAGTCCTAAAATTGTCAAAATAAAATTCAAGAATTTTACATAAAAAGTAGTTTTATTATTTTTTGGATAAAGAAAAAAACCTACTATAAATACAAACAAAAAATAGTAACTTCTTTGCAGCAAAGGCGGAAGCATCCCAAAATACCCAGTATATAAATGAAAGATAGCCATTGCAATTGCAGTTATAGAAAAAATAATTTTCCCAATATTAATTTCTTTATTCATATGATTAAAGACAATCTCTCTTTCATTTTTAAGTTATCCAAAATAGTAACATAGCACTCATGTACTTTCTGACGTCATACCCTTTAATTTGAATCCCTAATTATCCGATTTCTTATGTTAAGATCAACACCTAAGTAGTTTTTTTCGCCCTTATAACAAAAGAGTTTTAAAGGACGTAAAAATAGAATCTCTCCATTAATCAATATGGAAATTGATAAACCAAAAAAAGCTATATCGCAAAGTATTTAAAGATAATTTCAGTTAGAATTTTATTAAACTTTATCATTATTAAAGATTTACTTAATTATTACTTGAATATGAATAGTAAACCAATATCCAGATTTTTCATCTCGCACCTATTCATATTCAAGTAATCTAATGATATTTTTACTTCATTACGCCTTTTTCTTTAAAGAATTTGATTGCACCTTCATGGAAAGGAATTACATTCTCGACAGAAGCACTTTGTAAAGACACTTCTCCCAGAGTCTTGTTAATAGCTATCGCTTCTTCGTGGTGCTCAAAAATAGTATTTAAAATATTGTATACCATTTCCTCATCCATTACATTTTTATCTACCGCCATTATACTTAAAAGTCCCGGTATTTTTATATCTTCTTTCAAAGCAGAATATGAACCTGCCGGTAGAATTGAAGGGACATAGGAATCATCTACTTCATGAAGTTTTTCAAGGTATTCATCAGAAAATTTTACAAAAACAGCTCCATGGAGGCTAAGAAGATCTTCTACCACAGCTGACCCTCTATCAAATCCATCGACTGCAACATGAATTCTTTTATCTATAAGAGCATCACTTCTATCCGTCCTATCAAATGCTCTTAATTCCACATCTTTTTCAGTTAATCCAGCTGCTGCCAGAAGATGTTTTACTTCAATTTCAACAGCCGAACCAGGGGGTCCAGAGCCAATTATTTTTCCTCTAATATCTTCAATTTTTTCTACACCAGACCCTGGATAAGTTAAAACTGTTATAAAAGTAACCTTGGTATTGAATATATTCCTAAGATCTTTATAAGGATCCCCTTTAAAAACATCGAGTTCACCGTTGTATGCAAGTCGAACAGTTTGAGGTTCACCCATTGCCATTTGAATCTTATTCTGTCTAAGAAGAACCAGATTTTCAATTGTTCCTGCGGTTGCAGATGCTGAAGATATAATTCCAGGTAGATACTTTTCTAGAATCAAAGCAACAGTTCCTCCAAAAGGATACCAAGTTCCTCCAATCCCGGATGTCCCAATCCTAATAAAATTCGATACTTGTCCTTGAGCAAATACAGAATTACTTATCACACCAAAAACCATTACTAGTACAAGGATCCATAAAAAACCAGTTAGTGGCATTTTACTAATGAATTTTTTCAGACCTTTCATAATATTTTACTCCTATCTTTAATTTTTTTTGTCATCTAGTAAGATTACTTTTTACCCTATAACATGTTTTTCTATTTTCATTCTTCTATAATACCACCTTCCTCTCTTAATTTAATTGATCTTTTTAATTTTACAGAAAATATAGCACAGCCTCATTTCTCATCTCTATACAAAAAATGACTTATTATAAAATAGTTTTATTATATAACAGCAATTACTAAAATAAAAAAACACCAATTATTATAAAATTGATGCTCCTATTGTCTAATATCTCTGGGCATATTAGTTACTATATTTTTATTATATTTTAACATTTATTTAGCTTTATGTAAATAGTTTCAAGGAAAAGTATTAATCTATACCTTTATCTTCTATTTTCATAAACTTTTGATAAGCTATTAAATACTATCCATATCAAGCCCTATAGCCTCATGTTCAAACCCTTTAATGGGTGAGCCAATAGTGCCATAGATACCTACTGAGATCCATTCTCCCAGTTCTTTTTTAGTGGTATCCATAGGACCTCTTAACACTGCGAACTTTACCCCTACCGTCCTCAGTAAACTGCCGATGCCTACCTCTCCACGACAGAGACCCTTTAAGGCACCTAAGGCACTATGATAGAGGGCATGTTCTTCTCTGTAACTATCTTTAAGAACTATCTCTTCCCTTCTAGCGGTTGTTTCGATGGCGGCAATTATAGCCTTGCTGTCCATAGTGCCGGTTCTGCCGGTACAATACCTGTATCCTAACTTTGTAATCTTGGAGGTAAGCTCTTTTTCTTCTTCTTCTTCAGCAGATATTAATAACGAAATTGTTAATTTCCCTATTTTTGCCATATTTGGTATCCTCATCCATATCCAATTATCTCAAAACTATTAATCAAAACATTACACCATTATAATATATAATACCAAAAATAAAAACTAAAATAGCTATTATGATTCAGTATCAACACTATTTCCCATAAAAAATTTCAGGAAAATGAAAAAGGTAAGATTATTGCAATTTAAAAGCCTGTGGAAGGCTGAAATTGTTTATAAGTCTTTAAATAAATATTTTATAAAGTAAATTATTATTAATTCTTGTTATGAAGATTTTTCAAATTTACCATAAAATATTCTTATTTATTAACGGCCAATGCCAGGGATGGCCAGTTTTTTTTCTAAATTATGTAGTGCCAGGGTAACGACAGAGACCATAAACAGATAGATGGCACCTACTACAGAAAAGACCAGGGTGTACTCAAAATAACGTGCAGCAATAATTTTCCCTGCCCCGGTCAGCTCTATAACGGCAACCATAAAGGCTAAGGAAGAATACTTTACCAGATAGATTATCTCATTAGAACAGCCTGGAATAGACCTTCTCAAAGCCTGAGGAAGAATAATTGATAAAACTGCCTGTAATTTTGTCATCCCTATAGCCTCAGCAGCCATCATCTGTCCAATTTTAATAGACTGAATAGCACCTCTGATATACTCTGAGTGATAGGCTGCGCTGCAGAGTGTAAAGCCGGTAACTGCCGCCACAAAAGGAGACAAATAGATATTAATAGAAGGGAGGGCAAAATAGAGGATAAAGAGCTGTACCAAAAGAGGAGTACCCCTGAAAAAGAGGGTATAGATAGCACAAAAAGAGGAAATCAGTTTATTACCATAGACTCTGCCTGAAGCTATCAATACACCACCAATATAACCCAGGGGAATAGCTAAAACAATTAACCTTACACTAACTCCCAGACCCTCCCATAAAGGAGGCCAGAGTATTTTAGAAATAAAATCTATGGTGTTCATTGGTTGTTTTCCGTTTCTCCATAAAGCTCAGCAATTTTATGGATAAATCTTTTGGTTCGCTCATGTTCAGGATTGGTAAATAGCTTGTGAGGGGTACCCTGGTCAATAACTATCCCCTCCTCAATAAAGATGATTTCACTGGCTACCGAACGGGCAAAGCCCATTTCATGGGTAACCACTATCATAGTCATCCCGCCTTCTGCTAAATCTTTGATTACCTCTAACACCTCTCCTATGAGTTCAGGATCAAGAGCCGAGGTTGGTTCATCAAAGAGTATCACAGTGGGGTCCATGGCTAAGGCCCTCGCTATGGATACTCTCTGCTTCTGTCCTCCGGAAAGTTGTGCCGGGTATAGACAGGCTTGTTTTTCCAGACCTACCCTTTTCAATTCTTCCATAGCCTTGGCTTCTGCCTCTTTCTTATCCATCTTTTTAACCTTGATTAAACCTATGGTCACATTTTGTAAAGCATTGAGGTGGTCAAATAAATTAAAATCCTGGAAGACCATGCCCATTTTCTGGCGAAAACGGCTGATATCCTTCATATGGTGGGTTACTTCTTCGCCTTCTAACCAGATACTGCCTTTATCAGGGACAGTTAACTGATTGATACAACGGAGAAGAGTGCTTTTACCGCTGCCGGAAGGGCCAATTACCACTTTAGTCTCACCTTTTTTGATCTCAAAAGAGATCCCTCTCAATATCTCATTGGTATTAAAACATTTACAGATATTCTCTACCCGTAAAACAACTTTTGCACCTTCTGTTATTTTGCTCAATTGCTATCTCTCCTCTCCAAACCCTGGGGTTTTCAATCTTTTTTCTAACATAGCCAGCAGCTTTACGCCACCATAGGTTAAGACAATAAAAATAACGCCGGTTAAGAAATAAACCGGCAGGGGCTGGTAAGTCCGAGTAGCTACAAAGCTTGCCCTGGTCAATATTTCCATTACTCCTATGGCATAGGCAGTTGCTGAATCTTTTAATAGAATTGCATATTCATTGGACCACCCGGGTATAGAAATACGCAATGCCTGGGGTAGTATGATATCATAGACGGCATTATACTTTTTCATACCTAAGGACAGGGCAGCCAGCATCTGGCCCTCCCCAATTGAATTAAGACTACCCCTGAAAATCTGAGATTGATAAGCTGCACTTCTTAAACCTAAAACTAAAATAGCCGCATGAAAAGCAGATAAATTAAGGTGTAGAGTAGTAAATAACCCAAAATAAAAAAGAAAAAGTAAAACTAACTCGGGCAATCCTCGAAAAAACCAGACATATAGAGATATAAAACCTGATATAAATTTATTACCATAGACCTGCCCTATAGCCATGGGTAACCCCAACACAAAACCAAGTCCCAGGGCACCACAAACCAATCCAATGGTAGTGATAGACCCGCTGAGCAGGTAAGGAAAGGTCTGAATAATTAATGAAATATACTCCCTAATCATTATATATTGATGCCTTCTTCGCTAAAATATTAATGGTAATTTAAGAATCAGTAAAATACTTTTCATTTATAAAGTCATAATAATTGCAGGGATCAAGGTATCAATTATCAATAACTTGATCCCTATAATCTTATTCTTCAACCAAATATTTGTTAATCAGCTCTTCCCATCTGGGTGATTTCTGCAGTCTTCTGATACCTTCATCAAGCAAATCTTTCAATTCCGTATCCTCTTTCCGTACTGCAACACCAAAATATTCCCCGGTTTTAATTATACCTACAATTTTTACCGGCTGCCCTTTTTTGATGGCATCTTCTACCATAACATCATCCATCATAGCTGAATCAACTCTACCGTTGACCAGGTCTTTAGCCGCCAGGGAGAAGCTATCATAGAGTTTAAAGTTTTCCTTGGGGATTATCCCGGTATTTACCAGATTATCTTCTATCCACATAGCTGCAGTACAGCCTCTCTGTGTTCCTACTATATGTTTGCCGCAGAGAGCATTGATGATATTTAAGTCAGAATCCTTCCGCACACAGAGTGCCTGATCAATTTCCCAATAGGGGATAGAAAAATTAACCTTCTGTAGTCTTTCCTCGGTAATAGACATACCAGAATAGACCATATCAATCTTTTTGGCTAACAAGGCAGGGATAATACCATCCCAGGCCACTGGCTCATGTTTTACTTTAAAGCCCATCTCATCGGCAATCCAATTCAGGGATTCCACATCGAATCCAGCCGGATTACCTTTTTCATCAATATAGCCAAATGGGGGATAATCTGAATCTATACCATTAATGTAAGTTTTTTCAGCAGCAGAGATATTCATACCGGCCAGCAATACCATCAGTAGTAAAGACACCATAACAACTCTGATTAATCCTTTATTTTTCATTTAGTTTTCACCTCCTTTCTCTCTTGGTTTTGATACAGATAGTAATGGTTTATTGGAACAACGATATATTCGCGTATTTAGGGGGGACAATTTTTAACATGAGAACAGAAACTTTACCACTTCTTAATTTATCACAATATACCAATGGCGTCAACTGGCTTAAGCCCTCTTGTCTACTGCAAAGTGGGTAGATAATTATGTTATTGTTGATAAAAATAAAACTTACTACCATCTGTTTTATTTGCAGAATTTCAAAGAACTGTTCAAATTTTTTATTTCCACAGTTTTAGTAATTAGTATTATATTCCCCCATCAATGCTATAATCCTAAATAATGCCTTTTAATATGCTCACTCTTCAATAGTTCACTGCTCTTACCCTCCATAACAATTTTGCCATTTTCCAGAACATAAGCTCTTTCCACAAATTGTAAGGCATAGTTTATATTCTGTTCTATGAGCAGAATGGTGAGGCCCTTTTCCTTTAAAATTGACAGCTTATAGTAGATTTCATCAACCAGTTTAGGGGCAAGACCGAGTGATGGCTCATCAAGCATCAAAAATGTAGGCCTGCTTGCCAGACCCCGACCAATAGCGAGCATCTGTTTTTCACCACCACTGAGGGTGCCTGCCAACTGATTCTCTCGCTTTTTTAATACCGGAAATATCTGATAAATCTCATCCAGAATTTCTTTCTGAAAATGCTTTCTATTATTATAGGTACCCATAAGCAGGTTTTCATAGACTGACATATTAACAAATAGTTTTCCACCCTCCTGTACATGAGCGATTCCTAACTGAGATATGATATGAGGATGGTATTTAACAATATCCTTACCCTGAAAAACAATATCGCCAGCGGTAGCCGGGACTAAGTTAGAAATTGTTTTTAAAAGTGTGGTTTTACCAGCTCCATTGGAACCAATGATAGCAACTACTTCCTTCTCTGCTACCTGGAAACAAATATCCCTCAGAATGGTTACCTTACCATAACCGGAGCTAACCCCTTTAACTTTTAGAACCTGATTCAACATAGCTCCCTCCTCCCAAATAGGCTTCAATTACCCTCTGATTATTACATATCTCACCCGGGACGCCACAGGCAATCATCTCACCCGCATCTAAAACAAATATTCTCTGACAGAGACCCATAACCATCTCCATAACATGTTCCACGACACACAAGGTAATACCGGTTTCATGATTAAGCTCCTTAAGCTCTTCCATAAGCTTGAAGAGTTCGGAAGCGGTAAGTCCTGCTCCCGCCTCATCGAGCAGGAGGAGATCAGGCTCAGTTGCCGCTGCCCTGGCTACCTCTACTTTACGTAAAGAGGCCAATCCTAAATCATTACATTTAGTCTTTTTGATATGCTTTAAATCAAAAAACTCGATTACCTCATCTACCTTTTTTTGAACTTCTTTTTCTCCCCGCCTATTGTATGCTCCTACCCTGATGGCATCTTCTACCGGCATCTCGCCAAAAGACCTGGTTACCTGGAAGGTACGAGACATTCCTAATTGGCAAATTTTATGTGGAGGAAGGAAGGTAATATCCTGGTTTTTAAATAAAACCTGGCCCTTATCTGGAGTTTCCAATCCGGTTATCAGATTAAACAAAGTAGTCTTACCGGCTCCATTGGGACCTATTAAACCAACAATCTCTCCCCGAAATATTTCCAGCTCCGCCTGATTTACTGCAATCAAATTACCAAAACTTTTGGTAAGCTGAGTTGTTTTTAAAATTTGTTCAGGAGACATCTTTATGCTCACCTCCACCCTTACTGCTCAATTTTTGATACCAACTTTCAAAAAAGGTGGCAATTCCTCTGGGTTTAAAGAGTACCACAATGATGAGAATAACCGCATAGATTAAGAGATACAATCCTGAATACTCTCCTCCTAAGCTGGCCCGGAGATACTCCTGTGCCCCTACTAACAGTAGAGCTGCCAGGAGAGGGCCATAGGTAATTCCTCTTCCTCCCACGATCCCCAATATGGCGATTTTGGTAGTCTCCGGCCCATTAAAAAAACTGGGATGAATGTAACCATACATATTGGCATAAATCCCGCCGGTCATACCAATTAAAAAGGAATAATAAAGTAAAGCCCTTAATTTGGAACCCTGAGTATTTACTCCCAAAACTTCAGCGGCAGATTCATCCTCACCTAAGGCCTTGAGATAATAGCCCAACTTGGAGGAGGTAATGCGCTGATTAATAATAAGAGCTATAGCCAGCATAGCAAACATCATATAATAAAAGGGAGTATAAGAGGTAAAACGCATATATAGTACAGAACCTGAAAAATAAGGGAGGCATCTCTCTACCGGGCCTCCTACTTTCTCCCACATATTAAAAGCTACTTTAAGTATTTCCACCAGGGCACTGGTGGTCAGGGCATACCAGACTTCTTTTATTCTGAATCGAAATAGCGGAATCCCAATCAATAGGGCAAATCCCGCTGCCACCAATCCCCCTAAAAACATACCAATCCAGGGTGTAACATTAAATCTGAGAAACAGGGTACCGGAGGTATAGGCACCTATTCCTAAATAGGCAAAGGCAGCAAAGTCCAGCTGTCCTGCCAGTCCGCCTATAATATTCCAGGAGGTAGCCATTACTCCATATAGTAGTACCGTGGTGGCAAGTAATATCTGGTATTGGTTGGAACGGAGCAGGTAGGGGATTCCTAAAGCTACCATGATTAACAACAACACTAAAAACTTTCCAATATTCATCTTTTTGAAAAAATCCATTACTTCCTCCCAAACAATCCTCTGGGTCGCAGCCAAAGAACCAGAATAAAGATAAGATAGATTACCAGTGTTCTGGCTCTGGGATCCCAAAACGACATAGCCAGTGATTCACTGATACCCACAATCAATCCGGAGATTACCAACCCGGAAATAGAGCCTAATCCGGCAAGTGCAAGTATACAAAAACTGAGTAACCCAAAGCGTAAACCCATAGTAGGATCTACCTGTTGGAAGGTCATCAATAAACCCCCAGCAATGGCAGTCAGTCCGGAACCTAATCCAAAGGCTAAAGCATAGGTTTTGTGAAAGTCAACTCCTATTAAAGAGGCTGCACTGGAATCATCAGAGGTTGCCCGTATTGCTCTTCCTGGCCAGGTTTTGGCTAAGAAAAACGATATTATCACTATAACAAAAAGACTTATAATTGCGGAAATTAACCGCGAAAGTGCAATGGTGTAACCGCCAAAACGAATAGTACCCTGCACAAAAGAATAGGATAGTGCACGTGGACGTGCCTGCCAGATGAGCTGTGTAATCGCACCTAAAAAGGTCATCAAGCCAACCGTTACGGCAATTTGTATGGTATAGTGCTCTTTTAAGGTCCGATTGATTAATCCATAGTAAATTAATATTCCAAATAAAAATAATAGTGGAAAAGTAATAAGTGGGCTTAATACTGCATCAATTTTATATAGTGTACCAGCCCAAAAAGTAAAATACATAGAAAGCATTACGAAGTTACCATGGGCAAAATTTACTACATTCATTACCCCGAAGATAAGCGATAACCCCAATGCTATTAAGGCATAAATACAACCCATCAATATGCCGTTAAGAATACTCTGTATCATTACTTCCATATTTACCGCCAATCCATCTTTGTATTTTGTATTCGTATTTCGTGTAATGTAATTGTTATACTGTGTCTTTTTTATTCTGTCCGGGCTATACAGACTTTTGCCTGGCTAATAAAAATTTAATAATTAGCCAGGCAAAAGTCGCTGATATTATCTATATCATCAACCGAAATTAATAAGTGGCATCTGGTCTGGGGAAAACAAACTCGGCTTCCGCTTCTTCAAAAGGCCATACCACTTTGGGTTCACCATTAATAACCTGTAATATGGTAGCTCTGGCATAAGGGTTATCTCCCTTGGCATCAAAGGCAACATGGTTGGTGGGATAGGTGTCTACGGCCGGGCCTGAGGTCAGATCAAGCTTCAGGAATGCGGTACGCAGATTGTCAGGATTCAGCGGGTCTTCGGGGAACATAGTTCCGGAAAGCTCCAATGCCTCTTTTAAAATCCACATTCCATAGTAATTCATTCCGGCACCCTCTGTGGGAATATGCCCTACCTGGGCAGTATATTCTTCCACAAACTGTTTATTCTGTGGGGTATTTTTAGCCGGGTTAAAGCTATAGGTATTGCTATAATTTTCAGCAGTTTTACCCAATGTTTCTATGGATTCAGGGTCAGTATAACCACAGGCGCCCATTCCGGTAATGAATTTGGGGAACAGGTTCAATTCTTTAAAGGCCTGGGCAAAAATGATGGCATCCATGAAATACGGGCAATGAACTACAAAATCTGCCTTAGCGGCAGCAATACCATGTACGATAGATGAAGCATCAGTAATATCATAAGGGTACTCCTTCTGATAGACAATGGTGAGCCCATTATCTAAAGCAGCCTGTACTGCGCCTATGGCATTACTTCTGCCAAAAGAGGAATCTTCATTAAGAATAGCTATTTTTTCTAACTTTACTCCGGCTTTTTCAGCGGCGGCCAGTACAAATTCCACAGCTGATCTTCCCTGCATACTTGCTTTGGGAGCAGGTCTGAATACATACTGTCGCCCTACCTCAGTGACATCATCCACCAGAGCATCGGCAACCATAATTACCTTTTCTCTTTCTGTAATCTCAGAGGCTACGGTAGTTAGCCGGCTGATATATAAGCCTAAAACGGCAACAGGTTTATGCTTGCTTATGATACTTTCTGTAGCCAGACGGGCACTCATGGCATCCTCGCCCACATCTTCACTTACCAGCTCCAGAGGAATACCGCCCAGGGATTTAATACCGCCAGCCTCATTAATATGCTTGACGGCAAATTCCATTCCCAGTTTTCCCTCTGTTCCAAAGACGGCATGTGCACCAGTAAGCGGTTCAAGGCAACCAACTGTAATTTTGTCAGGTAAATTTGCAGAAAAAACGGGGAGATTGAATAGGAACATTCCTATCAAAATACACAAGAGAGTCTTGACCAAAAGATTGATTTTTAGACTCTTTACTAACATTACTTACCTCCTCATAATTATTTTAACATAACATTCTTTCCGTAAACGACTCTTTATCACTCTGAGCAAGACAATTCAGTCAAACTGTGTTCCCTCTTTTGGTACCTCCTTTCAGATTGCCCTTAAGTTCAGCAGTTTTGATTAGTTTTAGAGCATTCTATTATAATAAGCCCTGTCTTATAACTATTTTCTCTTGATAAGCTTAAATATATTATCTTTTTAGGTACTATAGGCAATTTGGACACAGCGGCAAAACAATGATCAGTCATAGCCATAAAATATCTGGATTATGTTAAACTGTTTAGTTAATTATGTAGATAGGTAAATCACACTTTATATTATATTAAAATTAATTAAAGGGCAGCGAAATAAATTTAAATCACTGCCCCCTACTAACTAAATATCTATGGGCACTAACTTTATTCCATTGAAATTGTAGCATTTTTTTCTTTTTATGTAAAGTATTAATTTACATCCCATATATGGAAAATATCAACATCAAGAAACTGTTTATTTTTTAATTTCTCATAATAATGGTGTACATTAATGGGTGCTAATTTAAAGGCTGGTAAAAATACTGTTGATAAAGTTAATA
>JAKPKS010000122.1 GCA_029553585.1 Candidatus Atribacteria bacterium
TTTAGATATTGACAAAGAACCACTATAGTGGTAGCTTAAATACCAATTAATAGAAATATTAATCAATAACAAAAAATAAAAAAAGAATTAATAAAGATAGTCCTGTGATTTAGAAAAGTAAGCTTATATTTTTCAGAGAACTGAACAAAGGTGAAAGTCAGTAAAATAAGCTGAATTCCAACTGAACACTGGCACTAAAGATTACTTTAAATTTAATATCAAAAGCCACAAGTATTAATTAAAAAGAAGAGCTAGTTGTGTAAAAGATCTTACACTTTTATATAAATCATTAGCTAAATTGGGGTGGCACCACGTGTTGTGAAAAACTCGTCCCCGGTAGTTAAAAAGAACTGCCGGGGATTTTTTTATATTTAATTAAGAGGTATGAGGAAATGACCAAAAAGCTATTTATCCCTGGACCAGTTGAAGTTAAGGGAGATATCTTAAAAGAGATGTCTCATCCACTGATAAGCCATCGTAGCAAAGAGGCGTCAGAATTACAGAAAGGCATCAGTGGCAAATTGCAAAAGCTGATGTTTACTCAGAATGAAATCTTGCTGTCTACCTCTTCCGGCAGTGGATTAATGGAAGGAGCGGTACGTTCCTGTACCCAAAAATGTGCTGCCATATTTTCATGTGGCGCATTTGGAGAAAGATGGTATCAAATGGCTGTTGCCAATCAGGTTGAAGCTGATCTCATTGAAGTAGAGTATGGTCAGCCTATAAGAGGAAAGTTGGTTAAAGATACTTTAGACAAAGGTAAGTATGATTTAATTGCCATTACCCATAATGAAACCTCTACTGGATTGATGAATCCATTGTCTGAAATTGCGGAAGCCGTAAAGAGATATCCCGAAATAGTCTTCTGCGTTGATGCAGTAAGCTCGCTGGGAGGTGTGAAGATTGAAGTTGACAGATTGGGGGTTGACATTTGCCTCTCTTCCAGCCAGAAGTGCCTGGGGTTACCGCCAGGATTATCTCTTTGTTCTATTTCGCAAAAGGCATTGGAGGCAGCCCGAGGTGTTAAACATAGAGGGGTCTATTTTGATTTATTAGGGTTATATGAATATAAAGTAAAAAAGGATTTTCAATATCCTTTCACTCCATCGCTTTCTCATATGTTTGCGTTGGATAGGCAGCTTGATTCCATATTAAAAGAAGGTTTGGATAATCGTTTTGAAAGACATAAAGAGATGGCCAGATTAGTCCAAAAATGGGGTAAAGATAAATTTACCCTCTTCCCACAGGAGGAGTTTGCCTCGTCTACTGTTACCTGTATTAGGAATAACCGAAAACTTAATATTGAGAGGATTATACAGAAACTTGCTGATGCAGG
>JAKPKS010000157.1 GCA_029553585.1 Candidatus Atribacteria bacterium
AAAATGGCGGAGAGAGAGGGATTCGAACCCTCGGAGCAGACTATAATCCGCTCAATTGCTTAGCAGGCAACCACCTTCGGCCTCTCGGTCATCTCTCCGGTTTCAGTATAGCATAATACCATTTTACAGGCAACAACCCATCTTTATTTTATTTTTAAGCTTTTAGAATATCCAGAATAACCATATACTCTTTTGCTTAATTAGGTAACACGTTTTTTAAAGGAAATACCAGACGAGAGATCAATCGGTACCCATATTGTCAATATAATTACAGATCTTCATCACCTCTGTGTTGATTACTCTTCGCTCCTCTAAAATAATTTTATTGGAGATCTCCTCACCCCAAAATGCCCTATTGGCAGAACTGTGGTCTTTGATGGTAGAACCTTCGAGGGAACCGGCATCAAAATAGAGACCCTTAGCAATAGAATAAGAGTATATCGGAGCGGTTAATTCAGAATCAATCTCTACAGAAACCGATCTGCCTATTGGCCCCACTGTCCAGGCAAGTGTGCCGCCAAACTTGAATGTCTTTTTCATAAAGGCACCCAGGCCATCCGAATCATTGATGACCAATAACAGATCCAGGCTCTGAATACCAATGCGAGCACCTACGCCGAGTGTGCTTATTTTTAAAAAGGCAGGGCCATACCATTCCCCGGTATCACGGTCTTTTCTCAATACCAGCCCGTTGCCACTCATTCCTCCTACCCCCAAAAGTGCGATCTCGGTCACTGATGGAAATATGGCAACACCTTGTGCCCTTCTTAAAACCCTTCTAAACACAGAACTATCCAGAGAAGTATCCATATCCCTCAATGCTTCAACAGTGTCAGCTATAATATCTTGAGGAGTATCCGAGGCAGCCGATACGACCGAGCCCGGTACGCTATAAGGAGAGAATATTGTTAACAGAAACAGTACACTGATAAACAGTAATGCTTTTTGACCAACTTTCATTTAAATTTTACCTCCTTGTTAATATTAAAATATTAAATTACAAGAATAGAGAATTGTTTTTCGAACACACCAGACCTCTTCAGACAGAAATCAATGTGTTTACTTACTATCATTTTCCTATAAAAGAAGGAATAAGTAAATAAATTATTTTTTTGCTCTTCTCCTCACTGATTATCATGATAAATAAAATTATGTTAAAATAGATTAACCGGGATGAGTGAATAAAATTCTTACGATCATGTGGTAATTAGCATTGCTCGGTATTAATTTTTTGGTCTGTCAGGGAGGTTAAAAAATGTCTGTAAAATTTTCCGATTTCAAAGCATATTTTCTCTTTTTTCTTTTAATTCTATTTTTGGCAAAATCGTCTTACCTATACGCTCAATTACCAGAGGGGAAATGGCCGGTAGTAGGAGAGCCGCCTCAAACTGAAGAAGACCATTTCCTTATAGAAACAGCTGAATATAATGTTGAAACTTGGGTGAGGGGGTTAATCATTCCCTGGGAGCTTGTCTTCCTTTCATCAGAAAAAGCCCTGGTAACAGAAAGGGTAGGTCAGGTCAGACTGATTGAAAAGGGTGTTTTACAGGATAAACCGTATATGGTGATAGATGAGGCAGAGCCTATTGGCGAAGGCGGGTTGATGGGTATGGCTAAACACCCTGATTATCCAGAACAAAAATATATCTATATTATGTATACCTATCGTGAGAACAGGAATACTTTCAGTCGGGTAGCCCGTTACCTTGACCTGGATAATACTCTGGAGTTTGACCTAATCATCGCAGATAAAATACCGGCCTCCAATGTGCACAACGGGGGAAGAATTGCCTTTGGCC
>JAKPKS010000178.1 GCA_029553585.1 Candidatus Atribacteria bacterium
ATGCTCCAACCGGAACTTCCTGGGCATAAAATGCCTCCCAGGCCAGCTGAAGCGCCTCTCTCATTATTACCTGATGGATATTTTCTATCATCAAACAGCTCTGTACAATATAGTTTTGGCTACAGGTTTATATGTTTTCCAAAAAACATTTGATATAAGCCTGTAGTTTTATTGGTTGTTTTAGGAGAAATGCCGGATATATCTTTTATTCTTTTTTCAAAACAGAACAATAATATAACACAGGTTGACTATTTTTATATTATTTCCCTGAAATTTTGATTTAAAATGGTGCGCCCGGAGGGACTCGAACCCCCAATCTACTGATCCGTAGTCAGTTGCTTTGTCCAATTGAGCCACGGGCGCCTGTTGGTATGAGAATGGTAATCTGCTTTCAAGCTAAAATAGATTGTATTATAATTTAATATTAACGTCAAATGAAATATATGGCATAGAACACTTGCCTGATAAAATTCTCTTTATTATAATAAAAATTAACTTCACATTCTAACTATTCTAATTATCCTGACTATCCTGATAACTCGCTATCGGGAAATAATAAATGATAAGATTAACAAAATGGAAAAAATAAAACTTAATTTCCAAAAAACATTTGAAGTACACTCCTATGAGGCTTTTTATAACCGGCAATTAAAGCCGGTAAAATTGTTCGAGTATTTGAATGATACTGCTGAACACCACTCTGAATCAGTAGGTTTTTCTATGGAAAATTTATTCTTCAAGGGATGCTCCTGGATTCTTCTTTCCTGGAATATCTGTATTGAGAAATGGCCTTCTTTAAGAGATGTAATTCTTATCGAAACCTGGATTTCGCACATTAAAAGATGTTTCGCTTTTCGGGAATTCTTGGTAAAAAACAGTCAAAATGAAATTTTGATAAGAGCCTCTTCCCGTTGGATTTTCTACCATATCGGGAAAAAAAGAGCTGAGAGAATACCGGAAAAGCTGGTGAATCAATGGCCAACCAACCGGTCAGTAGCCTGCCCTGAGTCTATCATTGACTCAGCTAATTTAAAAACACAAGGTTCGCAAAAGATCGAAAACTCATTTATTGTGCAAAAACAAGATATTGACATACTGGATCATGTCCATAACACCAGATATATTGACTGGATTATACTGAACAAGCCTGAGGAAATCAGGCAAAATTATTCTTTAAAGCATATCGATGTTTCCTACCGTCATGAAATAAAATTCCCCAATGATGTGCTTATCAGACAGGGTATATCTCCCTCTCTGGAAAATTTAGAAGAAATTGTTTATATCTGTGATGAAATTATGACCCCTGATAAACCCGAGCTCGCCTCCCTGATTGTATCCAGGTGGGAACTTTCCCCTTAATCCTTATTTCTTATAATATTTCAAATATAAAAAAACTGCTCTCAAAGAGAGCAGTCCTGATTTTCCTTTATTTTATTATACATCGAAACAAGGTGCAAATACCTGAGATAAGAAAAACACATATTTAACTTATTTTTAAAGCCGTACTAAGCTGCCAGAGGTGATGCAATATACCGGGCTATTTAATGATAATAATTTCCTTGGAACTCTTATTCAGTATATTGGCTTCCTGGGCTCCGACTACCACAATATCTTCAATCCTCACACCAAATTTATCCTTCAAATAGATGCCCGGCTCAATGCTAAAAGCCATTCCCTCCTCCAGAATCTGTTTGTTGCCGGTTCTGATATAAGGTGCCTCATGTATGCTGATTCCGATA
>JAKPKS010000138.1 GCA_029553585.1 Candidatus Atribacteria bacterium
CGATATCTCGGCCGATCTAACCGAGCTATCCCGAACTCCGGTGGCTGTGCTCTGCTCCGGCCCCAAAGCAATTCTGGATATTCCCCGTACTATGGAATATTTAGAGACTATGGGTGTCCCGGTTCTGGGTTATAAAACAGATGAATTGCCTGCCTTTTATAGCCAATCCAGCCATTTGAGGGTTGATTATCCGGTCAAAGATGCCGATGGGGCAGCTCAGATAGTCTGGACTCATTTACATCTGAAATTAGGTACTGGTTTACTCATTGCCAATCCAGTACCTACCGAATATGCGTTAAGCAAAAAGAAGGTTGACCACTGGATAGAACAGGCCAAAGAGTCAGCCCGAAAAGAAAATATCAGAGGAAAACAACTTACCCCCTACCTGTTAAACAAAATTAAGGAACTGAGTGAGGGCAGAAGTCTAAAGGCCAATACAGAGCTCTTAAAATATAATGCTACCGTTACTGCCCAGATTGCCCAAGCCTACCAGGCACTGGAGCATCGAGCATAAAATGGAAGCAGTGGGTGTATACCGGTAGCTCGTCTTGCGTCTTACGTCTTGAATCCAAATCCATTATTTGTTTTTCTTTTTCTTCACGTTATACAATATACGTTATACAATATACGGGTTTTAACGCAAAACGCATGACGTAAAACGCAAAACGTACAACGATATTGCGGCGATCACATCCATTTATTCCCTCATCTACCATCTACCAACGATTATGTACCGATATCTTGCTATGGACTAAATGCCAGCAATTAACTAAAAATTCATATTTATCAAAAACCCAAAAAATTTTTTAATTTTTACAAAATTCTGTCTAAAAATTATTTTTTAGGGAATAATTACAGTATAAGTATAATAATATTATTTATAATAAAATGGAAGAAAAGACCACTACCGCTTAACCCATTTTCTATTAGCACATTGACAATTTAGTAACAATAAATTGATTGTTTTTTAAATGTTCTAAAATAACGACTGAAAGTTGATAAGGGCAAACTATCCGAAAGGATAGGGCGCAAAGTTATGGGCCTAAAGTGAAAGCGGGCAGATATGCTCATTCACCAGGGCTGCCAGACTACCGACTTATTTTTTATTATGAACAAAAAGGAATCATCCCTCTGTATTGTTAAGCTAATTGTTCAAAGTTTTTGGTTTTAGATAAGAATATAGAAATAAGAGAATTTGGGAATAGATGGATGTGATTGCCACAGTATTCTAAAAATTGGGCTTATGAGCTGCTTCGCAATGACTAAGATGGAGGTCGAATTTTGGGCTTACCATAATAAAATGAGGTGGTTTCTAGGAAACCTAATGCTTTAACTGTACTGTTAAGAAAATATAAATAGAAATAGGGAAGGGTTATTTTTAATGAAATGTAAAAGAATTTTATTTTATTGGTTATTTTTTGTTCTGTTCTTAACCTTTATTGCTGGGTGTGTACCGCAAGCAGATAATAATTTTGGCGTGGAATGCTCTGACTGTGATAAGGAAGCAGCGCAACAGAAGTTAGAGGCAGACAGAAAAATGTTAATTGAATATATGAATGGAAGTGATAACAGTGTTGACATGCCTAAAGTAGCAAGAACTTTGTATACCTCTGGTGAAAATGGTTCAACCATCAGTTGGGGGAATATTAAGATAATCCACGGTTCAGCCACTGCCACAATTGACAACGGAGAGCTTACGCTTAACTTTCCAGAATATTACAAAGAAAATTACTTATCAACCCTGACAGCCACTTTAACTAATGAGTGTGGAGTGGAATGTAAAATTAATTTTTCTATTTCTACAAGAAAAGAAAATATGTATTTTTATTATTTTAGTTGGTATATCGAAGGCGAAATCTGGCCATATTAATTGCAATAAAGATTAGTTTAGAAATATTTATTTATATTGTTTAGCAAATATTAAGAAAATGAAATAAAAGGGAGGAATTGATGTGATGTGTAATAAAAAAACTATCTGGCTAATTATTATTCTTATAATTCTTGCGCCATTAGTAATAGGTTGTAACCACAATCATTGCCTATTCACTATGCCACCGGTAACTGCTGATACAGTTATAACATCTCCAGATGAGTTAGGCTTTCAGTTCGATAAATCTACCGGAACCATAACCCGCTATAACGGTAAAGCCAATGAGGTTATAATACCCGAATTTTTTGATATAGATGGTGAAATTGTTCAGGTTAAGATAATCGGTAAAGATGTCTTTATGGGAAAGGATGAGCTTAACAGCGTAAAAATCCCTAAAAGTATTACTGAAATTGGCAACCGTGCCTTTCTTCTTTGTGGTAAGCTATCAAAGGTAGAATTTGAGGAAAATTCTAATTTGATTATTATAAAATCTGAGGCGTTTTCTTGTTGTAGTAAACTCACTGAAATAATAATACCTGATAGTGTAACTGAAATTGAGGATGAGGTGTTTAATTGCTGCTCAGCAATACGAACAATCACAATAGGTGAAAATGTAAAATTAGGAAAGTATCTATTTAATCCGGGTAATGATTTATTCAAGTATACCTATTATGGGGATATTAGAGCCGCCGGAACTTATAAATATATTAACAAAAAATGGGTAAGACAATAGCTAAATTAAGCTATTGGCTTTATATTTCTTTTGAAAGGATATGGAAGCAAAGATGAAGTTTATGATAAGAATATTTAATACTATTCTGATAGCAATAACTCTCATTACTTTACTTGGTTTTACAGGGTTAGCGAACCAATCTTCACTAGATATTGCCAATAAAGACGATCAGAAAAAGATGTCTTCTGTTCTTCAGGAAATGTTACAAGATGAATGGGATGGTTATAGAAATGATAATCCTGGTTTGCCAGGTGGGATCGCACTAAAAATATTGTCACAGAAAGGCGATTTTTTCAGGTCTTATGGAATGGGCTCTGAAATGACGGAAAGTACCCACTTTCGGCCGGCAAGTATAACCAAAACATTTACCGCTGCCTCAATCCTACTGCTGCAGCAAAGAGGTCTGCTCGACATTGAGGATACTATTATCTCTAATATCCCCGGAAGCTCAGAGCCATTTTTACCCGATACCCCAGATTACGCTATTCCCTATAAAGATAAGATTACTATTAGACAACTCCTGGAGCATCGAGCGGGAGTCTTTGATATCAGTAATAGTGATATTCCTGCTGAATCAGAAGCGGTGTATGCAGGGCAAAACTATATTACCTATATGCTGGAACAGGATAGCGGGCACTCCTTTACCATCGATGAACTGGTAGGTGTAGTGGCCGCACAAAAATTATTCTATACACCGCCTGAAACGGAATACCATTACAGTGATACAGGGTATTCTCTACTGGGAAAGATTATTGAAAGAGTCTCAGGGCAAAGCTATACATATTTTGTAACCCGCAATTTCCTTGAACCCTGCCACCTTAATAATACCGCCTCTCCTTATTTAGTGGACGACCAAATCCTTCCCTCACCGTTTGTTTCTGGATATGACTATTTTGATGGGGAGGTCTATGCTGCAGAAGACAATATAACCTGTCAATTAGCTAATGGTAATATTATCTCTACCCCGGCAGATATTGCCCTCTGGGGAAAAAAGTTATATACCGGCCAGGCAGGGCTTGAGGATAAATATGTCGAAATGATGATGGAAACAAAATATGTCTCTGACACAACCGGGTATGGGTTGGGATGTCAATATAGTGATAAACTGGGCTATGGGCACACTGGTGCTACCAGAGGCTATCTTTCGCTTATGGCCTATGACCCGGATAATGACTTGTGTATAGTAATTTTCTCCAATGTTCTCAATTGGAATGACCCCGGCAATCAGCTTGTTGTTTTCAAAAAAATTGCCCTGCATGCCAAAGCCATCCTTGGATACTAATGCATACAGGTATTATTCTCTCATGTTGCAAATCTAATGGAATCACGTTTTGGTTAATAATTTTAGATTTTAGGAAATACAATTAAAGTCAGAAGATATAATAGCAGCACTTATAACTTCCAATATAGTTGAAAAAGAATACTCAGTGATATTTAAAAACAGTGATATAAATGAAGGAAAGATTAGAGTCGATTCCTGTGTAAAGACAGATAAAATTTATACTCTTTCTAAAACTATAGTTATTAAAAAATTGTTTCGGTTAAAAGGAAAATTATAGAAAAGGTTAAAGAAAAGATTATAAATTGGATTGAGGAAATTCAAGGGAAGAAAAGATGCAGGCAGAAATGGATGTGATCGCCACATCGCTGCGTTCCTCACGATGACAGATCGTGGTGCGTCTTACGTAATACAAAAAACTAAAAACTCTACTCTTTAGTCACTGCGAGATAGCCCCTATACTCTAATTCTGGGCTATCGTGGCAGTCTCATACTCTACAGCCCACATCTTCCTTCTTTCTTTTCTAATTTCCATCAAGCATAATTGCATGAGACTGCCACGCTCACTTCGTTCGCTCGCAGTGACCAGAAAAAGGTTTGTTTTTCTTTTTCTTCACGTTATACAATATAGTATTTTCCCCTCAATTGTTGCCCCCATTTTTATCTTTAACGCATGACGCAAGACGCACGACGCAAAACTCACAACGTATGACGATTTTTATTTATACAGGAGCTTATCTCTAATCCTTCTTAATACTTTATTACGTTGATAATTAATGGTTTGCTGGGATTCGCCCAATATTTCCCCAATTTCTGAATCATTATATCCCCACCAGTAATAGAGTAAAATAATTTCACGTTCCCGTTCCCTCAGCTCTCCTAAACATTCCTTAATATCCTTTTGCAAATAATTTTCCTGATTCAGCTTATCCATAAAACCCTCCTCTAATAACTCCTAAATAACCTCTTTTTTCAATTCTGCCCAAGCATCTTCCTCCAATACACCCACAGCCCCCACTTAACCCTTTTCTTCATATAACCAGCAAAGGTAACCGGTGGTAAAGGCTGATACTGGTAAACTCCGGTAATGAAGCATAAAATTGCCTGTTGATAGGCATCTTCATATTCCAAACCCATTTGGCGAAAATATCCCGCCTGCCCTTTAAAGAGAGGCTCGAATTGTTTTATCAGCCGCAGCATTACCTCTTTATCACCATCTTTAGCTTTTTGAATTAGCTTATCTGTCACTTCTTTCTCCACGACATCGTTGTTGCTTTTTCTTCTATCTTCTGCCCCAGTCATCATTATTGGACTCCTTTTACAAATCTATTATTCTAAGCAATCTTTTTGTCTTATAATAGATTAGGGAGAGATATCCTGTAGTCTGTTTTCACTCAAAAGAGAGTCTATCTTCAGTAAATTTTCACTCAAAATCACCTTGAAAAAATAGTGGCAGAATAGTAATATAATTAATACCAACTCATAATTACTTCTAATATGAGTTAGTCAGTATTATTATTCTTGATTTTTTGATTTAGTTAGAAGCGAGGCATAGAATGAAAAGATTTAAAATAATATTTTTCATATTGCTGTTCATTCCTTTCCTGCTGATTATGGGTAATATAATTAACTCACAGGAGAAAGAAGACCCTGCTTTTACTCAAGCCCGGGAACAGATGGTCAGCAGCCAATTAGCTGTCCGGGATATTTCTGATACCCTGGTTTTGAACGCTATGCGCAAAGTTCCCAGACATGAATTTGTTGATGAAAAGATTAAAAGTCAGGCCTACAGTGATTACCCTCTGGCTATAGGTGAAGGTCAGACTATTTCCCAGCCCTATATCGTGGCTTTAATGACCCAGTTATTAGACCTTAAAGGTGAGGAAAGAGTCCTGGAAGTAGGAACTGGCTCCGGTTATCAGGCAGCTATTTTAGCCGAAATAGTAAAAGAAGTTTATACCATAGAAATTTATGAGTCATTGTCCAGAAAATCCCAGGAATTGCTAAACCGTCTGGGTTACCATAATGTCAAGTTCAGGGTGGGAGATGGTTACTATGGCTGGGAGGAAGAGGCCCCCTTTGATGCCATTATAGTAACCTGCGCCCCTGACCATATTCCCCCGCCTCTTCTGGAACAGCTGCACCCCGAACATGGCCGTATGGTTATTCCGGTTGGTAGTGTATGGTCTTTTCAAACCTTGATGAAAGTTTATCTTAAAGAGGGAAAGCGGGTTTCAGAAGGGATTACCGGTGTTCTATTCGTACCCATGCTCAGTAAAATTGATTGAATATGAAGCCCTGACTTATAAGTATACTATGCTGATTTTAATAACTTACTTGTATTAACATCCTGATTGCTTAATGTAATTAACTTAATACTATTAATTTGAAGGTTATTAGTTAAAAGGAAATGATAACCAAATGAGTAAGAAAAGAATTGGTATACCCTATGCTCTCTATTTTTATGAATACTACCCACTCTGGAAAGATTTTCTTACCCGTTTAGGAGCAGAAGTAGTGCTTTCTAAACCTACCAATAAGAATATTCTGGATCTGGGGATTCGCTCTGCCTTAAGTGAGGTCTGCCTGCCGGTAAAGGTATTTTATGGACATGTATTGAGTTTGACCGAACAGGTGGACTATATTCTAATTCCCAGAATGGTTTGCATCGAAAGGGGAAGCTTTTTTTGCCCCAAAATAATTGGTCTTCCGGATATGGTAAAGGCCTCACTTGACTTAGAGACCCTTAGCCCGATAATCAGTCCATTGATAGATGTCAGAAAACCATACGGTACCTGGCAAAGCAGTCTATTTCAAGTGGGGAAGCTGGTTACAGAGAATACACGAGCCCTCTCCAGAGCTTTTACTGATTCCTGGGAGAACTTCCAGAAAAATTATGTAGCGCATATATTAGACCCTGAGATACTCAAACCAGGCCCCTTTGAGCCGAGCAATAGGTGTGCCCGAGAAAAGTTGGACATTCAGCATCCTGTTCTTAATATTGCCGTAATCGGGCATGATTATCTCTTTAAAGATTCCTTTATTAACCTGAATCTAAGAGAAAAACTGCAGAACATGAAAGTCAGGGTACTGACTCCAGAGATGGTCCATCCTGCTTTAATTAAAAAACAATTAAAAAAATTATTCAAACCTATTTTCTGGAGTCCTTCCCAAAAGGTAGTCGGGGCTGCTTTCTATTATTTTGAAAACAAGGTAGATGGTATTATCCATTTAACATCCTTTGAATGTGGAGAGGATTCTATGGTAGGGGAGCTTATTCACCATCAAAGCCGCAATTATCCAAATACCTCCTATACAGAATTTGTTTTTGATGAACACACCGGAGAGGCAGGTATTAATACCCGTATTGAGGCTTTTCTGGATATGATTATAAGGAGAAAAAGATATGAAATTAGCCTTACCCCGTATGGGTAACATCGAAGTAGTTTATGACACCCTTATTACCGATATGGGGCATGAACTTATTGAGCCACCTCCTACCAGTAAAAGAACTTTGGACTTGGGAGTGAGGTATTCCCCGGAATACTGCTGCCTGCCCTTAAAGATCGTGCTGGGCAATTTTATAGAGGCATTGGAGCTGGGGGCTGAAGGGTTGATTATGGCTGGTGGCTGGGGTCCCTGCCGGTTTGGCTATTATGCACAGGTGCAACGGGATGTGCTTCTGGATTTAGGGTATAAATTTAAGATGATAATAGTAGAAATTCCCCGTGGAAACTGGAAGACCTTCCGGGAAAATGCCAATCTTTTACGTAACGGCAAAAGTTGGTTTTATATGATTAGCCAGTATCGCTTAGCTTGGCAAAAAATTTTGTTAATGGAAAGGCTGGAGCAGAAAGTGCTCGTGGTACGGCCACGAGAAAAGACCAGAGGAGCCGCCTCTTTAGCTTTTAAGGAGAGTATTAGTAAAATCAGAAAAGCCAAAGATTTAGATACACTGAAAAAAATTGAACAAGAGACCCTTGAAATATTTAATGATATTACCGATCTTCAAAAGAAAATCCTGATCAAGGTTGCTCTGGTGGGAGAATTTTATATTTCTCTGGAGCCGTTTTCCAATTTCCATTTAGAAGAAAAGCTGGGTTATTTAGGAGTGGAAGTGGTGCGTAAAAATTCTATCGAAGCCTGGATCGGACCCATTGTTAAGCTAAAGATCTTCAAGGATAGCTTTAAGGAAGAGAAGGATATTGAAGAGGCTGCTTATCCTTATATTGCACATTCGGTGGGCGGAGAAGGGCAAATCACCGTGGGCAATGTGGTATTGGCTCATGAGGAGGGGCTGGATGGCGCTATTCAGGTTATCCCCTTTACCTGTATGCCGGAGGTAGTGGCAGAGACTATATTAAAGAAGGTCAGTGAGGATCTGAATATCCCCACACTAACTCTAATTTATGATGAACAGACCGGCGAGGAGGGGTTTAATACCCGATTGGAGGCCTTTATTGATTTATTGAAAAAGAGAAGAAAGAAGGCAGTGGTGTTATCATGAAAGTGTTTTTAGGAATAGATGTCGGGGCGGTTAGCACCGACCTGGTTTTACTGGATGAAAAT
Organism: Candidatus Atribacteria bacterium; assembly: GCA_029553585.1. GTDB lineage: Bacteria > Atribacterota > Phoenicimicrobiia > Phoenicimicrobiales > Stramentimicrobiaceae > Stramentimicrobium. The sequence goes on from JAKPKS010000138.1 coordinate 8,452, forward strand.
AATAATGTACTTAGCGATGTTTACCTGAGAACTCAAGGACAGCCGGTAAAGATGATTAAAGAAGGACTTTCTACCATCAAAAAAGAGACTCAGGGCATAACTCTTGAGGTGGTGGGAGTTGCCACTACCGGTAGCGGGAGAGTGCTGGCCGGGGCCGTAGTAGGAGCTGACCTCATAAAAAATGAGATTACCGCACATTCTGTAGCGGCACTGTATTTAAATCCAGAGGTACGTACCATCTTCGAAATTGGTGGGCAGGATTCCAAAATCATTATTCTCCAGAACGGAGTGGTGGTTGATTTTGCTATGAATACCATCTGTGCTGCCGGTACCGGTTCTTTTCTGGACCATCAGGCCTATCGCCTTGATATACCTATTGAAGAGTTTGGCAATTATGCCCTGCGTTCCGATAATCCGGTACGTATAGCAGGCAGATGTACCGTCTTTGCCGAGTCCGATATGGTGCACAAACAGCAGATGGGTTATAAGAAAGAAGATATCATTGCCGGCTTGTGTGAGGCATTGGTTCGTAACTATCTCAATAATGTGGGAAAAGGTAAGAAGATACTGCCCCCCATTTTCTTTCAGGGGGGAGTTGCCGCTAACGCCGGAATCAGGAAGAGTTTTGAAAAAGAGATAGGTTATGAAATTATTATTCCGGAATATTATCGGGTGATGGGAGCTATCGGAGCTGCATTGCTAGCTAAAGAAGAGATGGAACAGAACCCCCGCCCCTCTGCCTTTTATGGTCTGGAATTGGTGGAACGGGATTACACCACAACCGGTTTTGAATGTGATGGCTGCCCTAACCATTGTGAAGTAGTAGAGATATTGGTTGATGGTGAGCTGATCGCCCGCTGGGGTGACCGCTGTGGCAAATGGTCTTTAGGCTATCAACCCATCCGTTAGATTCGTCGTCCGTTCTACATATAGCCTATTAAACGGTATACAATATACTTGTAACAACGGCTATTTACAATATTGCCTGCTTTGCTGCTCTTTTAATACTTAATAATCCTATTAAATAAATCCCTGCCGCCAGATAGCCCACCACCGAAAAACCTGCTGAAATAGCTACAATTACTGCCAGAATCGAAGCTAAAATTGAACAGAAATTATTGACCGCCCATACCCAGGGAATCATTCCTTCACCTTCTCTCCTCTCGGCCAGAAAGCTGATACCGAGCGGGAAGGGCATACCCATCAGAAAAGCCAGAGGGGCAATCAGAAGTGAAGAGACTAAAAATCTTACCATCAGGGGAAGGTGCAGGGTATGTCTGAATATCAACCCCACCAATCCCTGATACAAAATTAAAAACAGACAGATTGTGGGAATAATCCATTTCAGATAAGACAATCTATCTTGCTGCCAGCGCCGGGAAAAACGGCTGCCCAGTCCGGAGAAGAATAAAAAAGAGAAAATAACGGCTGAGGTGGCATAGGTGGGGTTGCTAAGATAGAGGATAAATTTCTGAATAAAGGAGATCTCTATCAGCATATAGCCCGATCCCAAGGCAGCAAAATAGAGCAGGGGTAGATGCCAGCCACTGCTCCGGGGCACTCTCTTGATAAAGAGTGGTAAAAAGATAAAGAAAAAACTGAACACTATTCCCTGTACCAGAGTGGCAAAGACAATCAGATTACCCCATTCAATAAGGGGCAGCCAGTAGCTGATATCTCTGATGATAGCAGGTATGTTTCTCCATTTCAGAAAATAGAAGAAGAACGGACTGTTATCGGTAGACGGTTTAATATTAAAAAAATAATCCCGGTAAAATGATTCCAATTGATTTTCTTGATAATGTTTTATCAAATCCGAAATAGCCAGATAATAGTAAGGCTTTTCCAGACGATGATTTTGATTTACCTGTTCTCGCTGAATCCCGGGAAAATAGACCGGGTCAAAGCTCCTCTCCTGACAGAATGAATAAATCAGAGCAATCTTCTCTTGATCAATCGGTTGTTTACTGCAAAGGAAAGTAATGGTGCCCCAGCTGCGTATTACAGCAATATGATTTTCCGGATTTTCAATTCCCATCGCCTCTAATGCCTGCAGCGCAATTACAGTCAGCTTTACCGATTCCCGGGGCGGAAATAAGAGCCAGCGGGTAATAGAGATTATTCCCTCCGGAGTGAGATGTTCCAGCAGATCTGCCATACCTTCCACAGTATAGAGATAGTTTTCAGAGATACTGTGAAACCCTCCGGTGGAGGCAGAGGATGAACCAACCATTGATATTTGAATCAGATCAAAATTATGGTCAATACTCTTCAGGATACTTCTTCCTTCCCCTGGCAGGATGGTGACTTCCGGGCGACCATAAAGGTATCCCGAATAAGCGGTAAATTTATCCTTCATCAGTTCAATCACCAGAGGATTCAGCTCGACAGCCTCTATCTTATTACAGCGCTGGTAGAGAGCGCCTAAGATGTCCAGGCCCCCGCCGGCACCAATAACCAGAACCCGGTCAGGATTTTTGATTAGATGGTATCCCAGGGCATTGGACAGGAAATCAGTGAAACGGATTGACTCTAAATCTCCCTCAAAACGGGTCAGAGCGCTCAATCCCGAATCATCTGTTAGAATAGCTAACTGTTCGGGTATTTTCCCCTCAAAGTTCAGACTTAAACCTGGAGCATATTTTACGCCGGGACTCTCTACCAACTTAACCTGGGAGAAACTATTCTCCCTCTGGTCTAGGATTTTTGTCTCAGGATAACGTAAAAAGGTAAATAATTCCTTATAGGGGTTAACGGGTAAAGCCGTTGACCAATGGGGTGAGAGATTCAGGATAGATAAAATTATAATCAAGGCAAGCGGTAACAGAACGAAGATTTTTTTTCCCTGAGCTAAGGCAAAGAGCAGAGAGGCAGTAAGACCAATAATAGCCAGCAGGATTACCTGTTTAGTGATATCCAGAGAGCCGGTTAAAAAGAGAAAAGCAAGGCATCCTGTAGAAGCCCCCATCAAATCATAAAAATAAAGTCTGCTCACCTTCTCAGGAAAATGAGTGAGGGCAAGCGAGATACAGATACCGGCCAGAAAGAAAGGGAATGCCACTGCCAGGTAATATACAGTTAAATAAAACCATTGATAACTATCTACCTTAAGCCGGTAAAGATTAAATGGTATATGGTTCAAAATAGTGAGGGCAAGTAAAATGCTGAGTCCATAAATAAGGGCAAAATGGGAAAGCATTCCGTAAAGCTGCGTATTTCTTTCTCTTCTGGTTAGAGAAGGGGTTATTGAAAGTAAAGTGCCGCTTGCCCCATAACCTAAAAAGGCAATACTGATAATCATAAAAGCCAGATAGTTCCATTGTACAATAGAGAAAATACGGGTAAGGGTCAGTTCAAACATCAAAACAGAGAGGGAAATAAGAAATATACCGGGAAAGAAAAGGTATTCCTTTATATTGCTTGACTTATTTACCATGCAATTTAATCCCGCTTTTTTGAAATTCTATACTTTTCATATTTGTAGTAAAGCCAGGCCGGCATTATGAATTTGTGCCCGATAGTGGTGTTGTTACTATATTGTAATATATTTCTCTCCATTTTTCATTTACCAGTATTTTCTTATTTCATCGTTATACAATATAATATTTTCCCCTCAATTGTTGCCCACATCTTTATCTTTAACGTACAACGCACAACGTAAAACGCATGACGAGATCGCTATTGCGAATCTTTTTCCCTTCCTCTGTCATCGCGAGGAGCGCAGCGACGCGGCGATCTCATCCATTTATTCCCCATCTTTTTTCTTCTTTCTTTCCTACTTTTCATAAGCATAATTGAATGAGACTGCCACGCTCATTACATTCGCTCGCAGTGACTAAAGTAGAGGTTTTTCTTTTTCTTCACGTTATACAATATAATATTTTCCCCTCAATTGTTGCCCACATTTTTATCTTTAACGTATGACGCATGACGCAAAACGCAAGACGATATCGCGGCGATCTCATCCATTTATCCCCCCATCTCCTCTTCCTCCTTCTCTAAAAAATATTTTTAAAAAATATTTGACATTAGAAAAATTAGCCACTATGATAGAAATAGTTAGTTAATTAACTTAATTAACTAAGTTTATTGAACCCATCGAGCACAACTTAAAATTAAAAAACATCCTGTCAGTCTAAAATTAAAAAAACACTTTCTACAGTAATTTCGAAGCAAGAATTAAGAATTGATAAATAATAATTAATAATTGATGAGAAATTATAAATGGAAATAAAAAGTTTCAACCAGGGTTTAGTTTTAAAAGTAATAGAACAAAACGGTCCCATCTCCAGAGCCGATATCGGGAAAGCCGTAGGCCTTACCCCTCCAACTATTTCAGCTATTGTCCGTAATCTGATTGAGAGAAAAATCGTACGGGAAATTGGTAAAGGTGATTCCTCAGGCGGTAAAAGACCAATTTTATTACAAATAAATCCCGAAAGAGCCTCCATGATTGCTGTAGATTTGGGTGGAGAAAATGGCATCAGGGCGGCTTTGATTGACCTATCCTACAACATTGTCCGCGAAAAAAGCAGCACCAAAAGGGAAACTTACCACCATAATAGTACAAATTTTAAAAACCAACTGAATTCCTTTCTA
>JAKPKS010000233.1 GCA_029553585.1 Candidatus Atribacteria bacterium
AAACAAAGGTATCCTGATTGCCCTGTTATCCTTGGTGGGATTTATGCTACACTGTGCTTCCAGCACGCACTGGCTTATTCAGGTGCCGATTATGTTTTAAGACATTCTAACTTAAATACCTTAATACCACTATTGCAAAATTTAGTAGCACACCCTTCTAATCAGATTAACCAGTATAGTTGCAATAATGATATTTTCCCCGGTTTGAATGATTATCCTTATCCCGCATGGGATTTGTATCCTGCATTAGGTTATGTTTGCTTGTTAACTTCAAGGGGTTGCCCTAATCGGTGCAGTTATTGTGCCTCCTCTCTTCTTAACCCTGAATTAGAATTTCGAGACCCTCGAAAGATTGCACAAGAAATCATGTATTGGAAAGAACGCAAAGGAATCAGAAATTTCGCTTTTTATGATGATGCCTTACTTGTTAATGCCGAAAAACATTTTATTCCTCTTTTGCGGGAATTAAAAAAGAAAAATTTAGATATTAATTGTTATACTCCCAATGCGCTGCATGCCAGATTTATTACCAAGCCAATGGCACAGTTAATGTTGGAATGCGGATTTAAACAGTTATGGCTGGGATTGGAGACTGTTGACCCTAAACTACAGCAGAGAACAGGTGGCAAGGTAGATAATGCCTCTTTTCTGTGGTCAATTAAAATTTTATTACAAGTCGGTTTCTCTCCGGAACAAATAAGGGTTTATCTCTTAATCGGCTTACCGGAGCAGAGCTTTATAAATATCATTGATTCTATTAATATGGTTCTGGATAATGGAATTAAACCCTATCTGGCAAAATATTCTCCCATTCCAGGTACTGCAATATGGGAACAGGCTTTAAGAGAGTTGGGATGGCAGGAACCGGTAGATCCACTTTGGCATAACGATGCCTTAATGCCTTATTATTCTCCTTATTTAAATAGTGAACAGTATCAAAAGCTCAAGATGTTAATAAAGAATTTTAAATTTTAATAAAAAAAATAAGGAAATAATCAAATTTTCATTTATCAACTGAGTTTGTTATAATAGCCATAAGAGTATAATATTATTTTAT
>JAKPKS010000234.1 GCA_029553585.1 Candidatus Atribacteria bacterium
AAACAAAGGTATCCTGATTGCCCTGTTATCCTTGGTGGGATTTATGCTACACTGTGCTTCCAGCACGCACTGGCTTATTCAGGTGCCGATTATGTTTTAAGACATTCTAACTTAAATACCTTAATACCACTATTGCAAAATATTGTAGCACGCCCTGGTAGCCAGACTAACCAGTGCAGTTACAATAATGATATTTCCCCAGTTCTGAATGATTATCCTTATCCCGCATGGGATTTGTATCCTGCATTAGGTTATGTTTGTTTGTTAACTTCAAGGGGTTGCCCTAATCGGTGCAGTTATTGTGCCTCCTCTCTCCTTAACCCTGAATTAGAATTTCGAGACCCTCGAAAGGTTGCACAAGAAATCGTGTATTGGAAAGAACAGAAAGGAATCAGAAATTTCGCTTTTTATGATGATGCCTTACTGGTTAATGCCGAAAAACATTTTATTCCTCTTTTGCGGGAATTAAAAAAAAGAAATTTAGATATTAATTATTATACTCCCAATGCGCTGCATGCCAGATTTATCACCAAACCAATGGCACAGTTAATGTTAGAATGCGGATTTAAACAGATATGGTTGGGGTTGGAAACTGTTGACCCTAAACTACAGCAGAGAACAGGTAATAAGGTAGATAATACCTCTTTTCTTCGATCAATTAAAACTTTATTACAGGTCGGTTTCTCTCCAGAACAAATAAGGGTTTATCTCTTAATCGGCTTACCGGAGCAGAGCTTTATAAGTATCATTGATTCTATTAATATGGTTCTGGATAATGGAATTAAACCCTATCTGGCAAAATTTTCTCCTATTCCAGGTACGGCAATATGGAAACAGGCCTTAAAAGAGTTAGGATGGCAGGAACCAGTAGACCCACTTTGGCATAATGATGCCTTAATGCCTTATTATTCTCCTCATTTAAATAGTGAACAGTATCAAAAGCTCAAGATGTTAATAAAGAATTTTAAATTTTAATAAAAAAAATAAGGAAATAATCAAATTTTCATTTATCAACTGAGTTTGTTATAATAGCCATAAGAGTATAATATTATTTTAT
>JAKPKS010000237.1 GCA_029553585.1 Candidatus Atribacteria bacterium
GTTGATATAATTACTCAAAGATGTGGGTTGCAGAGTATGAGACTGCCACGGCTTGTTAGCACAAGCCTCGCAGTGGCCAAAGAAGTTAATGGTTTATAGTTTTAATCTTTGTTCTATTTTGTTTTTTTACGTTATACATTATACTTTATACGTTATACGGTATTTCATAACGTAAAACGCAAAAGGAATAGAAAAATGGTACAAGTAATAAGTAAAATTATATTCAATAAGAAATGGCAGTTGGCAGTGCTGGCAATAATTATAGTTGCCGGTATATTGATTTTTCGATATATTCGAGATAACCCGGTTTTACCACAAAGCGCTATCCCTTTTTTAAAGGACATAGAATTGCCTGCATCAGGAGAAATTATACTTATTTTTTCACCCCATCCGGATGATGAAACCATTGCCTGCGGAGGGTATATTGCTGAATCTATAAAAAAGGGAGCCAAAGTTTATATTATACTGGTTACTGATGGAAACAAACACGGTTTGAGAGATGTACGTTACCAGGAATTCAAAAAAGCTACCGGCTCACTTGGTGTGATGGAGGAAAACCTGGTATTTCTTAATTATCCGGATGGCGGGCTAGCCTCTGTTGACCCGGTGGAATTGCAAAAAGCGCTGGCTGAACAGATTGCAGAGTATCACCCGCATATTCTGTTTTATCCCCATCCCGGTGATATGCATCAAGACCATGCTACTGTAGGGAAAATAACTGAAAAAATATTTCAGGAATTAAAGGATAAAGTGGCAACAAAAAAGGATTTGGAAAAATATAAGGAATTAGTAAGAGAAGAGGTATGGAAAGAGCTGGTAGCGATAGAGCAGATTGTCAATAAAATGGCCAGTTATAAATATCTGGTGCATCATGATGTTTTTCCTCATCCCAAAAAATATGCGCCAGACTTATATGTCCTGCCCCCCTTGAATTTAATTATCGCAGGTGCCGGTGGCGGGTGGATAAAGTTTTTACTCTCTGCGGAGACTGAGTCTTTAAAAGATAAAGCGCTTAAATCTTATGTCAGCCAGCTTAAAAATCCTTTCTTAACTGGTTTACTGGAAGCATCTATCAGAAAAAATGAGCTCTTTGCCGTTGATTAGGCAGACTGATAATGGTCAAAATAATATTCCAAATCGTAAAAGTAATGAGTAATGGAAAATTACATAAATACTGATTTTAAAATAAGAAAGTATCAACAAGAAAACCGAAGGGCAGTTCGGGAAATTAGTGTGGAAAGCAGTATCTGGGCAAATTATAAAGACATACTTTTAAATGATGATATAATTGCTGATCTCTTAACCAGTCATTTTCTGGAGTATGAACCACAATCCTGTTTTGTAGCAGAAAGGGAAGGGGAAG
>JAKPKS010000261.1 GCA_029553585.1 Candidatus Atribacteria bacterium
ATACAGCGGGAAATCTATCGCTTGGAGTTGTCCCATTGATTTTTTCAAAAAGTGGAGCGGTTATTGTACTTCTTACTCTTTGTATTGCTGTAACCGCTATCATATACAAGTACAGAAAAATCATGCTTCATAAAGCATAAACGCGGGTTGACATTTTTATTTTACAACGTGCAACTAATTTTGATCTAACAATATAAAGCACCCTACGTTTGATTTCGTAGAGTGCCTCGTTAGTTTTTCGGCTTATTCATTTACATCCACCGTTACGCCGGACTTGAATTCCACGGTGAATTTATCCTCGTATACGGTGACTTTTTCAATCAGCCGCCGAACAAGTGTCTTATCATATTAGGTAATGGTGGCGGGCTGTTCTCGCAGAAAAGCGCCCATATCGGCGATGTGCTTCTTGATTTCGTCGCGGTTGATATTTTCCACCTGTACCTTTTGCTTTTCGTCACGTAGACGGTAAATTTCATTTCCAATCTTCTCATAGTCAGCCTTGGAGCTGGCAAGCTTCACAAGCTCTGATTGAAGCCCAGCCAGCCGCTTGTCGATGTCAACCAGGGTTGTGTCGTTTTCATGGCTTAGTACGGTTTCGATGTTGTTCTTGAGGATGGAAAGGAAGGTGTCATTGTCGCAGAGTGTCTGATTAATAGCGCTAACCAGCATCCCTTATGGGGACCCCATTGGACAAAGAATGAATTTTTTGTATAATTAAGTTTGTTAATCTTATTGATAAAATTTTCCACTTACTTGAAGATAGGAGTGCTTTGCTTTGCTCAGGTTGTTAAAAAATCTAAAACCCTACTGGTTGGCAATAATTGGAGTGGTATTTTTTGTTTTTTTACAGGCAATTTTGGAGCTGTTTTTGCCTACTCTGATGTCCAATATCATTGATATTGGAGTAGTTAATGGAGATATCCATTATATTTTATTGATAGGTCTACGAATGCTGCTCTTTGCCCTGATAGCCATGGCTGGCTCCATTGCAGGCAATTTCCTATCCTCCAGAGTTGCCATTGGCTTTGCCCGGGATTTACGGGCAAGGGTATTCGCCAGAGTGGAAAGTTTTTCTCTGGAGGAGTTCAGCGAGATAGGCACCGCCTCACTAATTGTCAGAACCACTAATGATATAACTCAGATTCAGCAGTTAACTGTTACGCTGTTAAGGATGTTTCTGAGAGCCCCCATGCTTTTTATCGGGGGTATTATCATGGCCTTCACTAAAAACGCTCAATTAGCTCTACTCCTTCTGGCTGTATTACCTGTTCTGGTAATAGTTGTTTATTTAGTTGGCCAGAAGAGTATGGGTCTTTTTCAGTCTATGCAAACCAGAATCGATAAACTGAATCTGGTTTTACGGGATTATCTTACCGGTATTCGAGTAATCCGGGCCTTTAACCGGGAGGGTTATGAACAGATAAGATTTGATAAGAGCAATTTGGAACTTACCGAGACCTCCCAAAAGGTCAATACTCTTATGGCTTTATTGATGCCGCTGATGAGTCTGGTTCTAAATCTGACCATTGTAGCTATTATCTGGTTGGGGAGTATCAGGATTGAATATGGCAGTATGCAGGTGGGAGACTTGATGGCTTTTGTACAATACGCTTCTCAGATCATGTTCTCCTTAATTATGTTTTCTATGATGTTTATTATGATTCCCAGGGCTTCTGTTTCTGCTGTCCGGATTAATGAAGTTTTAGAGATGGAGCCAAAGATAATAGACCCTGTAGCGACAGAAGTGCCAGCCACATTATTGAAAGATGAAGAGCATTTGCCGGATACCATTCCGGCCAAACCGGGAAAAGGTTTACTAAAATTTGATAAAGTCAGTTTCTGCTATCAGAATGCCGCAGAATTTGCCCTTAAAGACGTCTCTTTTCAAGCCAACCCCGGTGAGGTAACTGCCATTATCGGTAGTACCGGATCAGGTAAGACTACTTTAGTTAATCTTATTCCCAGATTTTATGATGTATCTCGAGGCAGTATTTCCATTAATGGGGTGGATATCAGGGATATTTCTCAGGAAAAGCTGCATAATATGATTGGTCTGGTTCCTCAAAAGGCTATTCTTTTTAGCGGCACCATTACCGATAATATCAGTTTTGGAGGCAATCATCTGCCGCTGGAGGAGATTAAAAGAGTAGCAACCATAGCTCAGGCGAGCAGATTTATTGAAAGAATGCCGGAAGGTTATTCTTCTATGATTGCCCAGGGTGGTACTAATTTATCGGGAGGAGAAAAGCAACGTATGTCTATTGCCCGAGCTTTAGCTATTCACCCCGATATCTTTATTTTTGACGACAGTTTTTCAGCACTTGATTTTAAGACTGAAGCCAGGCTGAGAGAGGCTTTAAAAGCAGAGACCAGAGACAAGACAGTCTTAATAGTTGCCCAAAGAGTTACTACCGTAATGGGAGCAGAACAGATTATAGTGCTTGATAAAGGCGAAATAGTGGGTATGGGAAAACACCATGATCTGATGAAGACCAGTACTGTATATAGAGAAATCGTAGCCTCACAGCTGGCTGAAGAGGGATTATATGAGTGAAAAACAGGAAAAACCAGCAGTCCAAATGAGAGGATTCGGAAGAGGTCCTGGGAGCCATCGTGGATTGATGTCACTGGTAGAAAAGCCCAGAGACTTTAAGGGAACCTTAAAGCGGTTAATCGCTTATTTAAAACCACACTGGCTTAAGATTATCTTTACTTTTCTGGCTGCGATAGCAAGTTCTCTATTTATGATTATAACTCCCAAGGTTATGGGAAGGGCTACCACCAAATTATTTGAAGGTTATCTACAAATAATGAGGAAAGTACCCGGGGCAGCCATTGATTTTGATTATATTCTGCAGATTATCATTATTTTAATCAGCTTATATTTTCTCAATGCCCTCTTTGCCTACTTGCAGAATTATATTATGGTGGGTGTTACCCAGCAAATTGTCTATGAGCTGAGAAAAAGTATCAGTGCCAAGCTGACCAGATTGCCTTTGAGTTATTTTGATGGCCGGACACATGGTGAAATCCTAAGCCGGGTTACCAACGATATTGATACCATAAGCACTACCCTGCAGCAGAGCCTCACCCAGTTTATCACCTCTGTGGTAACCCTGGTTGGTATTGTTATTATGATGTTGACCATCAGTCCCTTTTTATCCCTGGTTATCTTCTTTACCCTGCCTCTGAGTATTTTAGTTACCAGAATGGTGGCCGGTCAGTCCCAGAAATATTTTTCCAGGCAGCAGAATCTATTGGGGCAGATAAACGGCCATGTGGAGGAGATGTATACCGGTCATAAGATAGTAAAGGTTTTTAATTATGAAAAAAAATCCATAGCCCAATTTAGCCTTCTCAATGAACAGCTCTTTGATACAGGGTGGAAGGCGCAATTTATCTCAGGTATAATTATGCCTCTAATGATAGCTATCAGTAATCTCAGCTATGTTTTTGTGGTTATTATGGGAGGGATTTCTGTAGCCAGAGGGACCATCGCCATCGGTAATGTGCAGGCTTTTATTCAGTACTCCAGACAATTTACCAACCCGATTGTGCAAACAGCCAATATAGCCAATATTATTCAATCCACCATTGCTGCTGCAGAGCGGGTCTTTGAGGTATTTGATGAACCGGAGCAGATACCTGACCAGGAGACGGTAGCCCTGTTTTCAAAACTTGATGGTGACATCAGGTTTGAACATATTAATTTTGGTTATACCCCGGAGAAGGAAATTATCAAAGATGTTAATATGGATGTGAAAAAAGGTCAGACTATTGCTATTGTAGGACCTACCGGAGCGGGAAAGACTACTTTGGTCAACTTACTTATGCGCTTTTATGAGATCAACAGTGGGAGGATAACCCTGGACGGACTTGATATCAGGGACCTGAAGCGGGCTGATTTAAGGAGTCTTTTTGGCATGGTTCTGCAGGATACCTGGTTATTTAAAGGCACTATAAGAGAGAATATTGCCTATGGCAGAGAAAATGCTTTTGATGCTGAGGTTGTACAGGCTGCAAAGATGGCTTATGCCGACCATTTTATTACTACACTTCCTGCTGGTTATGATACTATTATTGATGAAGAGGCCAGCAACCTCTCTCAGGGACAAAAGCAATTGTTAACCATAGCCCGGGCTATTCTGGCTAACCCTACTATTTTGATTCTCGATGAGGCGACCAGTAATGTGGATACCAGAACAGAAGTACTTATTCAAAAGGCTATGTTAGACCTGATGGAAGGGAAGACCAGTTTTGTAATAGCCCATCGTTTGTCCACCATCAGAGATGCTGATCTGATACTGGTTATGAGAAGGGGTGAAATAATAGAAAAGGGTACTCATAAAGAATTACTTCAACAGAATGGTTTCTATGCCGATCTCTATAATAGTCAATTCGTGGGAATAGATTTAGTTAAAAAGGATTAAAGCGAAAAATTTATTATAACTATAAATAATCTCACATAATACAATCGGAAAATTATAATCAGAATGCCTTTAAAATTACCTGCTCTGATATTTAATAAGTATTCTGTTAACCCCCTATGATTGTTAATAATAAATTTTAAAAAATAATAGATAAACATAAAATTATGAAAAGAACAATAGCCTTGATAATAATAACCCTGCTCTTAATGCTGAGTATAGGATTGGAATCTATTTCTGCTTCTCTTCAGGTAAAAGAATACCTGGAGGGAAAATTTCCTGCAATCTTCATTATTTACCTTGAATCTCTGGCAGAATTGGATGAATCGGAAAAAGAGTTTATTGATTTGCTGGAAGGTATGCCTGCTGATGAACAGAGAATATTTGTCAGAGAGGTGTATGAAGAGGGTTTTTCGGCAGAAATCCTGACCAGGCTAAAGGAATGGAAACAAAGAGTTGAAAAACCATTTTTAAAAGTAGCCTTTCCAGGGCAGGATTATCAAAAAATAAGGGGAAACCCCATTTTTGTCTATGGTTGTGCTTTTCCATCCCGGGAAGTAAAAGTTACAGTAAATGGGGCGGAAGTAGAAAAATTTGACCCCCTTACCGGAAATTTTCTCACCATGGTGGAAATACCGGCTGGAATAGAATATACGGTTAAAGTTGCTGCTTCTTTAGAAGGTGCAGAGACTTCCCTGGCAAGAACGGTAATTTATGAACCGAGCTGGCAGGAGATGCCCACAGAGCCGCTTGCCATTCATCCTTCCCGTATATTACCCAAACAGAATCAGTTACTCAGTGCAGGTGAACAGTTAAGAGTGATAGTACAGGGAAGTCCTGGAGCAGAAGCGGTATTTCGGATTGGAAACTCCGGGGAAGAGTATAAAATGACCGAACTGGAGTCTTTGCCTTCTCCCCTGACTGGAAAAGGCGTATACTACGGCAGCTATCTGATAAAAGATTCGGATATTCCAACTGCCGGAAAAACCGAATCCCGGATAATAACGGTTATATTGCGCAGTGGCAGCAGGGAGATTAGCCGGGTACTGCCAGGTAAGGCCACTTTTACTTCCAACCGGATTCCCCGGATAGTTGAAGTTATCGACGACAGAACCAGGTTTTATCGAATTAGGGAAGATTCCTTTAACTTATATGGAGAGACCCTGGGTGGAGATGGGTGGCTGACTCAGGTGATGGGGCTTGATTTATTATCCGGGACACGTTTTCAAGCTATAGGCAGAGCCGGTGAATATGTGCGGGTGAGGCTGGGCAGTGATAATTATTTAATACCTCAGAGTAATGTGCGGGAAGTGTCAGTGGAACAGGATAAGCCTCAGTCGGTTCTTTCCGGAATAACTATAAGAGATACCAGGGGACAATCAGAAATCCACTTTAATTTTAATGATAAAAAATCTATGCCATTTTTAATAGAAGATGAAGCTGACCAACTTACCCTTACCCTGTATGGGGCAGAGTTAAGCGAAAATATTAAAATAGCAGGCACATCCTCTTCAGTTAAAGGCATTGAGTTTGCCACTCAGTCTGAGGATAGGTCAATCAGCGAGTCGGCAACAGTTATCAATATCAAGCTATACCATCTCTTAGCCGGGTTTGATTATTACCGGGATGATTCAGGACTGGTCATAAGTATCAGAAAATTGCCAGATATCTTTAAAGATAACCCCTTGAAAGGCCGAATAATAGTAATTGACCCGGGACATGGTGGGAATGCGACCGGTGCAATTGGTCCCGGGGATGTTCATGAAAAAGAGGCGGTACTGGAAATTAGCAGATACCTGAAGCAAATGTTAGTAGAAAAGGGTGCCAGGGTGATAATGACCCGTTTAGAAGATGTGAATGTAAATATTGCAGAAAGAATAGACCTTGCCGTAAGGGAACAGGCTGACCTGTTTGTCAGTATACATGCCAATGCCCATGCCGAGGGGTCAGATGCAGTTAATTATCACGGGCATATGACTCTCTATAATTATAATTTTAACAAACAATTAGCTGAATTGATTTTAGATAATTTAGCAAAAGAGACCGGGTTACCCAAAGCGAGGGTTTGGGAAAGACCTGACCTGGGCGTCTTAAGACGCCCTCAAGTACCAAGTGTTTTGGTGGAAACTGCCTTTTTAATGCACCCTGATGATAACCGATATCTATTGCTACCTGAGTATCAGCAGCAGCTCGCATTTGGCATTTTAAGTGGAATCAGTGATTATTTTCTTAACCTGATTTCATCCAATTAAAATAATAATTTGCCATAACATTAAGATAACACAAGACAGCAAAAATATTTAAAATATTTATCTTCATCAACAAATTATGTAAAGCTGTTAGTAAAATAGTATTTATCCATAAAATGTTTTATAATAATAATGAAGAAACTACAAAAGATAGTGTTAATTTACATGTTGTGTTGGAGATGTAACTAAATAAAATCTTAAAACAAAAAGGAAAGGGGGTGAGGGTTGAAGGTCTAAGCCTTTTCTAAATGGAGAACTTTGAAAGTTTTAACCAGCTTGGTAAGTAAATTTTAATTTTAGGAGGTATCTTTAGAAAATGTTCAGAAATAAATTTTCCAGAGGTTTGATAGTATCAGTAATAGCATTCTTGATTATTATCAGCACCACTTTCTTCCTCTATGCTGCAGAAAAAGAAATTGTAGTTCTCTCTTTCAATGACTTTCATGGCAGTTTAGCTCCCTCCGGTAAAAATGTGGGAGCTGCCAAATTTGTCGATGCTTTGAAAACAGAGAGAGCCAAAAACCCTGAAGGAACTGTTATTGTCTCAGCCGGTGATAACTATCAGGGTAGTGCTATGTCCAATCTATTGTACGGTGAGCCTATTTCAGCTATGTTAAAAGAGATCGGGGTAGAATTATCAGCGGTAGGGAACCATGAATTTGACTGGGGGATTGAGAGAATTGTCAAATGGGCGGATGATGGTAATCTCACTTTTGTCTGTGCCAATATCTTTGATAAAAGAACCGGCGAACCGGTCGATTGGGCCAAACCTTATATAATCCTGATTAGAAATGGAGTTAAGATTGGATTTATTGGTTTATCCACTCCCGAAACAGCCTATAAAACCCTGAAAGAAAATGTGGAAAATTATGAATTCAGAAATCCGGTAGAGAGCTTGGCTCAATGGATTCCTGTGGTAAAAGAAGAAGGTGCGGATCTGATTATTGCCCTGACCCATCTGGGTTCTTTTCAGGATAAGGAAGGAAATATAACAGATGAAGCCACAGGTTTGTGCTGGGTGGATGGAGTTGATGCCGTGATTTCGGCTCATACTCATGCCGCTGTCAGCGGATTTGTCAACGAAAAACCAATAGTGCAAGCCAATTATAATGGCAGAGCTATTGCTAAAATTATGTTTACTTTAGATGATGACAATCAGCTAATCAGTGCAGAGCCCTCGCTGGATATTCTCTACGAGAGAGCAGATACACTCAAAGATGACCCAGCAATGCTGGCGGTCTATCAGAAATATGAAACAGATCTGGAACCCATTTTAGGCAGGGTATTGGGTGAAACTACCGTGGAATTAGACCATGACCGTTATGCAGGGCCTTCCCTCTTAGGTGAATGGTCCTGTGATGTTATGAGGGAAAAGACCGGTGCTCAGATCGCGATGACCAATGGCGGGGGACTGAGAACCCCTATTCCCGCAGGAAAAATTACTGCCGGAAAATTGTATGAAGTCTTACCTTTTGATAATACGCTCTATGTTTTGAAAATAACCGGGGCAGATGTTAAAGCTAATATTGAACATGGGATAATGAATGAAGATATTGGTTGGATTCAGATATCAGGGGTAAGGGTTAAGTATGATAAAGATGCGGAACCAGGAAAGAGAATCATCAGCATGGTCTTAGAGGACGGCACCCCGGTAGAAATGGATAAATACTATACTGTAGTTACCAATGACTTTATGGCTACCGGCGGAGATAATTACAACTTCTCCAATGCCATTGAGACAAACGATACCTTCCTGCCAGTTAGGGATGCCCTGATGGAAGCAGTAGAAAAAGCCGGTGTAATTTCACCGGTAAGGCAAAACTGGTTAGCAGAGGCTGAGGTATCGAAAGTAGAAGTACCTGAAACTTATGTGGTTGTTTCCGGTGATTCGGTCTGGAATATTGCTAAAAAATTTGGCACAACCATGCAAAAAATCATTGAACTCAATGAATTAGTTAATCCCAGGCTCATATTGCCCGGACAGGAACTTTTAATTCCGTCAGAATAAAAAAGAAATAGAAAAACGGGTAGCTCCTGCTCAGAAGGCAGGCTGCCCGTTTTTTTTATTATCTTTCAACCTGAATTTTTAAATTTTTTTTGTTATAATGATGTTATTTCAAAACCTGCTATGGCAGTAATTATTCTTTCAAATAAGAGGAAGGGTTAAAGTAGTATTAAAAAATGGCAAAAGAAGCTAACCTTATGAAAGCAATGCTGTTAAAACAGGTAGCTCCAGTCCATAAAAATTCATTGGTATTGGAGAATATTACTATCCCCTCACCAGGAGATAAGGAGATATTGGTTAAAGTTAAGGCCTGTGGGGTTTGCCATACTGAACTTGATGAAATAGAAGGACGCCTCACACCTCCGAAACTCCCGGTAATTTTAGGTCATGAAATCGTAGGAGAGGTGGTAAAGAGAGGTGCTGTTGCGTATCGTTACCAAATAGGGCAGCGGGTGGGCATAGCCTGGATAAACTGGGCTTGTGGCCATTGTTCTTCCTGTAAACGGGAATACGAAAATCTCTGCGCAGAGGCAAAATGGACCGGATATAGTGCCAATGGCGGTTATGCTCAGTATGCTGTAGTTTCAGAAGATTTTGCCTATCCCATACCTTCTCTTTTTTCAGATACCGAGGCAGCTCCACTCCTCTGTGCTGGAGTGGTGGGCTATCGCGCTTTACGTTTAACCGGAATGGAAGATTCTAAAGTCCTGGGTTTATATGGTTTTGGAGCCTCTGCCCATTTAGTAATTCAAACTGCCCGTTATCTCTATCCTAATAGCAGGATATTTGTGTTTACCCGTCCCGGACAGAATAAGCATCAGAAATTAGCTAAAGAACTGGGAGCCGATTGGACCGGTGCCACCGGAGAAATTCCACCTGTGCCCCTCGATTGCGCCATAGATTTTACACCGGTTGGTGAGCCGGTGAGTGCAGCATTGAAAGTTCTGGCTAAGGGCGGCAGATTAGTGATTAATGCAATACGTAAAGAAGATTGCATACCTCCCCTTGATTATGCCACCCAGCTGTGGTGGGAAAAAGAGATAAAGAGTGTGGCCAATGTGACCAGGCGGGATGCAGAAGAATTTCTACCCCTGGCTGCCAGGATCCCTATCATTCCTAAAGTAACTGAGTTCAGACTGGAAGAGGCTAATGAAGCTCTTTTAATATTAAAAGAAGGAAAAATGCAGGGCGCCGGTGTATTGAATATGAAAGCATAGCAGATAAATGAGAGCTATTATTTGTCAGTTAGTTGTTGGTATTTGGTAAGAAGTTCATTGTTCATAGTTCATTGTTTTTGTTTTTTTAGTATATATTCTTTTATTGTATTTAACGTTATACAATATACGTTATACTGTCTTTAATACGATTTACGCGTTATACACGTCTGTACGACGCCAACGCATGACGCAAGACACCCGACGAAAAACGAATATAATCTAGAGGTAAGTAAATGAATTTAATGGTATTTC
>JAKPKS010000276.1 GCA_029553585.1 Candidatus Atribacteria bacterium
AAAATTGGCTACATTTTCCTACAGAGCCCGCAATAATACCGGGCAGTTAGTCTCCGGAGCTATGGAAGGGGAAAGTTCTGAAGCTATTGTAGATCGTCTTAGAGAGATGAAATACTTCATTATTTCAATAGAACGAAAGAGGCAAAAAGTTCTTTCCACAGAACTAACATTTTTTAAGACGATCAAGGTGAGGGATTTAGCTGTTTTTTATCGCCAATTTGCTACTATGGTCAGCGCTGGCTTGCCTTTAGTCAGCTGTCTTGAAATCTTGTCCAAACAGACCGAAAATAAACTTTTGGCTAAAAAAGTAGAAAATATTAAAAAAAGTGTGGAGCGCGGCTCTACACTGGCTGATGCTTTTGGTAATCATCAGGATACCTTTTCTCGACTCTATATTAATATGATTAAAGCTGGTGAATTAGGCGGAGTGCTGGATGAAATTTTAAACCGAATGGCTACCCTGATGGAAAAGGAATATGACCTGCGGCAGAAAATAAAATCTGCCATGACTTATCCCATCTTTATCTTTGGCGCCGCCCTGGTTATGGCTGTATTTGTCCTCATCTTTATCTTGCCTCAATTTGTGGGCGTATTCGAGCAGTTTGGGGGCGAGCTGCCCTTTCTCACTAAAATACTGGTCTGGATAACGGTAGCTTTTAACCGCTACTGGTATATCTTTTTCGCTGGTTTTGCCCTTCTTATCATTGCCCTCATTGCCTATAGCCGTACCAAGCAGGGGCATAAAAATATTGACCGTCTGAAGTTAAAGATACCTGTCTTTGGCAATTTATTTCGCAAAACTTCCATTAACCGCTTTACCAGAACGCTGGGTACCTTGATTCGCAGCGGCGTGCCTATTATTGAGTCCCTGAAAGTATCCGCAGAATCTGTAGGTAACGACATTATTGCTGAAGCGGTAATGCAGTCAGCAGACCGTATCAAAGAAGGTCAGAGTATTTCTATGCCTCTGGAAGAGAGCAGGGTGTTTCCGCCTATGGTGACCCAGATGATACTGGTCGGTGAAGAAAGCGGTGAGCTGGAAACAATGTTATTAAATGTCTCTACCTTTTATGACCAGGAAGTGGAGAGGGCGGTAGAGCAGCTGACTTCTATAATAGAACCAATTCTGATGGTAGTAGTTGCCGGGTTAGTCGGTACTATGGTTATCGCGATGTATCTGCCTATCTTCAGTATGGTCAATTTGGTTCAGTAATCAAAAAAAAGTAAAAATTAAGAAGTAAAAGAGGTATAAAAATAGTGGTAAAAGATGTAGTTGATAACAATAATCCTGCGCCAGATCCACATGAAGCTTTGGTTACCAAACATCTTGATTTTTTGAAAGAAATTGTGCAGGAATTCCTTAATTCCGGAGAGCCTGAAGAAGAACTGATGCAGGCAGGTTACATCGGACTCTTAAATGCTGCCAATCTCTATCAGGAACAACAACCGGAAACCTTTGAGCAATATTCCCGGCATCTCATTTGCGGCGAAATTCGTCACTATATCAGGGAGAAAAATAAAAAAAATGAAATACCTGACTGGTTATCAGTGATGATTAACAAATTATTAAACCAGATGCTCACCGCCTATAGAAGGCAGCATAATACATTTCCTGATTTTAGCGAGCTGGCTGAAATGCTGGACCTGTCACCTGAGATACTAAAGGAAGCATTGAAAGCGCGTAAAGCAGTGCAGGAAGTGTCTATTGACCAGAAGAGAAGAAATAATATAGACTTTAAAACGTCTCTTGATATTGCTAAAATAAAGAGAGAAATAGATAAAAAAGGATATGGAAAATTACGGCAATTTACTGAATAAAACAAAAGGCCAGGAAATTAAAAAATATCAGCCGTTGATTAGATCCATTGCCAGCAATTATCTTAAATCAGGGGAACCACTCGAAGATTTAGAGCAAATTGGTTATTTAGGATTACTCAATGCCTTGCAACTTTATGATGAGCAAAAGGGTGTGAAGTTTATCACTTATGCCACCTGGCTGATTAGCGGGGAAATTCGCCATTACATCCGGGATAAATCGCAGGTAGTTAAAATTCCCCACTGGGTTAAAGAGTATAATAAAAATATTGATAAGTATATTGATAAGTACCATAGAGAAACTAAAAAATTCCCTTCGCTGCAGGAAATTGCCCGACATTTCAATGTTACCGAAGCGGGAATTCAGGAGATACTGAAGGGCAGAAAGTCAGTGCAGGTTGTTTCTCTGGATAAAGATTTTAGAAGCAATGAACTGAACACTATTCCTATTTTGGAACAGATAAAGAGTAAGGAATACCGTTCCTTTCAATTACCGATAGAAGACCTGATACAGCTGAAAAATGCTTTGGGTATGCTGCAGAAAATACAAAAACAGGTTATCTATTATCTTTTTTATATGGATTTAACCCAAACTAATGTTGCCCGCAAATTGGGAATAACCCAGAGAGAGGTTTCCCGTATTAAACAAGAAGCCCTGGATGAATTACGAAAAAATTTACATTGATAAAAGGAGCACCGAAAATGTCAGAAAACAAGATTGTGGTCAAATATCTTGATGGTAAAATTATCAAGGGATTTTCATCAGATTTTGATCCCAATAGAGCCGTTTTTCATATTGTACTGGTTGGTAAGGATATGGAAACGGCTACTGAGGAGACTGTTGAAGTGAAACTTGATGAAATTAAAGCCGTCTTTTTTGTAAAAAGTTTTATTGGTAATAGGGAATATAAAAAAGTTAGAACCTTTACCGGTCATAATTTAGAAAACCCTATTCACCCCAAAATCGTAGTGGTATTCAGGGATGGAGAGAATTTTTACGGCAGCACTTACAGTTATTCCCCCGAAGAAATTGGTTTCTTTGTTTTCCCTATTGACCAGCAGGATAATAATGAACGGGTATTTGTGCCTAAAAGCTCTCTGCAAAAGGTGCACGTCAAAAAATTTGGCAGCAATGACTTTGACATCTACCTTTATGAAGATTGATTTTGTCATGTGTTGGCGTTCTACCGGCGCGTATATCGTATAACGTAAATGCTAAATACAGTATAACGTATATCGTATTACGTATACCGTTAAAGAAAAGACTAAATCGTCTTACGTTGTACGTCTTACGTCAAATACAGTACAACAAGATTGTTTTACGTCTTACGTTTTACGTCTTACGTCAAATATAGTATAACGTAAATACTAAATACCGTATACCGTATAACGTATACCGTTAAAGAAAAGACTAAATCGTCTTACGTTGTACGTCTTACGTCAAATACAGTATATCGTATAACATAAAAGAACAAAAAAGAACAAAGATTAAAACTATAAACCATTAACTTCTTTGGTCACTGCGAGGCTGGTGCTAACAAGCCGTGGCAGTCTCATACTCTATTACCACATCTTTATCTTTGCATTTATTTTCTTTTTTCTTTATCTTATTGTTTTTTCTTTAACGTACGACGCATAACGCAAGACGCAAAACGGTCTTGTCATCGCGAGGAGCGTAGCGACGCGGCGATCTCATTCACTGTTGCCCGCAATCTTAAGTATTTATTAGTATACTTTTTTAAAGAGTGTGAGAATAATTGAATGAGATTGCCACGACAGCCCAGAATTAGGGCATAGGGGCTGTCTCGCAATGACCAGAAAGTGGTTGTATTTCTTCTTCTTTATTTTCTTTTTTCTTTATTTTATTGTTTTTTTTCACGTTATACGTTATACTTTATACGTTATACCTCTTTTATACTTTATACCATTTTCCCCGCATAGAAAAAAATATTTATTTTTTCTGTCTAAAATAAAATAAATAGGGAATAAATAAATTAAGAAGTAGAACATTTTCTTCTTAAAATGAAATTAACTCAGTTTTCAGGAGAATATATGGGACATAAAAAGACCGGAAAAAAATATAGCAAAGGCTTTACGCTTATTGAGCTGATGGTGGTGGTAGCCATCATCGGTATTCTGGCATTACTTGGGCTGAGAGTATACGCCGGCATGCAAAACAGGGCCAAAGACGCCCTCTTAAAAGGAAATATTGCCACCATACATACCCTTATTCAGTCAGAATTGGCGGATAATAGCAAAACCCAGCTTGCTGTCTGGAACGGTATTGATACTATATTTTCAGATTCAGGCATACACCTTCCCGATGGTGGTCTCCAGACTGGGAATATTTCAGGTGTAACAACCTCAACACCGGCTTTAGACGGGAATGGGGGGAAGGTATTTGTCTTTGTCAATAATGCTGCGAGCCCCACTCTATTTTACGTTAATGGTGTTAATAGGGAAGAAACCGGCTTTGCGCTGGTAAATAATTTAATTACGCAAAAATAATTTAATCAATTTTGTCTAAAAATATTTTTATAGGGAATAACTATATTAGAAGCAAAAATAAAAAAACAGATGCAGTCTTTTTAATAGCAACAAAAGTGGCAGGTATAGCTAAAAAAATACCAAGAAAGGATGTGATAATTCAATCATAAAAACGAATTCTCTTTACTTTGTCTTCTAAAGACATAGTCTTAAATCACTGAAATTATCTTTAAAACATGATTAGATTTTATTAAAAACAAGAAACTAAAAACTTTAAAAAAATGGAGGAAATTTAAAAATGTTCATGTTCTTAAGAAAAAACAAAAAAGGTTTCACACTAATTGAGTTGATGGTCGTAGTAGCCATCATCGGCATCCTGGCACTTCTGGGCTTACGTCTCTACACCGGCCAGCAGAGAAGGGCAAAAGACGCTATCGCTATTGCCAATGCTTCTACTCTTCATACACTTATTCAATCAAACTTAGTTGATCAGAGTTATACTGGTGATACTGCCGGAGGTAATGCTGCTCTGGCAGCTGCATTAGGCGCTACCTTAACTAATGCTGGAAATACAGCTAATATGAAAAACCCATATAATAGTGCTGGTACCGGTGTTGTTGCAGCAGTTGTTGATGCTGTAAGTACCGATGCATCTGGTACCGTTGCAACCGGCTTAACCCAAGGTGTAGTTTATATTCAAGCGAGCGCAGTGGATAATATACTGGTGAGGGCAGTGGGTGAAGGCACCACCGGCGGACCAGTATGGATTGGTAATGTCTTAACTGCTAAAAAATAAAATTTAGAATATTTATACCATTTTAATATCCCTCCTGATCATTTACTTAATCAGGGGGGATATTCTTCTATAGTCATAAGGACCTAAAACCTATCGTAAATTCCCAGGTCTTAAGTACTTCGCTTTTTTAATCTATGCCACCAGTAAACGAAAAAAATTATTCTTTTCTCTTTATTTTAATCTTTTCTTTTTCTTTCTTTTCTTTTTCCTCTTTATTTTATCTTTTCTTTTTCTTCACGTTATACGTTATACTTTATACGTTATACCATTCTCCCCACATTTATCCCCACACTCTTTAACGTAAAAAGCCCCACGCCCCTGTATTCGCGAAAAATCTTTTTATTGGTATTTTTTTCTTTTTTCTTACTATATACGTTATACGGTATACGATATACCTCTTTAATACGTTATACGTCAGACCGTGTAAAAAATACTAATAAATATTTACTAAAAGAAACTAAAAGAACAGATTCTGTAACTTATTTAGCATTAATCGCTCTTTGATAAAATAATAGAAAAGAAAAAAGGGAATACCGGCCTCCTATACCGGTACTGGCTGGCTATTTT
>JAKPKS010000008.1 GCA_029553585.1 Candidatus Atribacteria bacterium
GTCCATATGGGCCGCTAACATAACTTTTTTGGGTTGAGGGCAGCCTTCCTTACTGTTCGCTTTTTTCAGCGCAATTACATTACCTAAACGATCCAGCTCCACACTATCACAGACATTCTGCAATTCTTCCTGCACAATATCTGTTATGGGATTTTCACAACCGGATATACCGGGTGCCTCACAGAGTCTTTTTAATAATTGCATTCTTTTATCCTCCCTATTTTTCACTCATCTTTCTAAATTTATTTCTTTTTTTACCTTTGATTTTCTTTTTCTTTTTCTTTTTCTTTCAAAAAAGCATCTTTCAGCTTAATTAACGCCTGTGTCGGATCTTCCACAAATATTTTAGAACCGGCTAATATATCCACAAATCCTAACTCATTTTTATAACGGGGAACTATATGCCGGTGCAGGTGCTTAATACTTGCCCCGGAGCTTTCTCCCAGATTGTAACCTACATTGAAACCCTGGGGGTGGTAGAGTTGTTTCAGTATATTTACAGATAAAATAGTAAGACGATGCATCTCCTTCACTTCCTCAGGAGACAATTCTTCCAGCTCCTCAATATGCCTATTGGGAAAAACCATTAAATGGCCTGGATTATAAGGGTAGAGATTCAAGGCGATGGTCATCAAGGGGGTGCTGAACACAATGGAATCAACGACCTTGGGATCATGGGCTAAAATGGCACATAGGATACAGCTGACTTCCGGACGATTTCCTTTCACATATTCAATTTTTGAAGGTATAAACAGGTGCCTTTTCATTTATTCTCTCTTTTTTTTGATTTTTTCCCAACACAAGCGAATTTGTCACTGTGAGTTTGCCTTTCTCTGTCACTGCAAAATTTCCTTTTCTTCAGTCATTGCGAGAAATGATTTATCATTTCGCGGCAATCACATCCATTTATTCCCACATCTTCTCTTTCTTTTGATTCTTTTCTAACTTATATGCCCACATATTTCTTTACGTTATACTGTCTTTTTTTGGCCGCTTCGCTCC
Source organism: Candidatus Atribacteria bacterium (assembly GCA_029553585.1). GTDB lineage: Bacteria > Atribacterota > Phoenicimicrobiia > Phoenicimicrobiales > Stramentimicrobiaceae > Stramentimicrobium. Next base: position 1,003 of record JAKPKS010000008.1, read on the forward strand.
TTGCAATTACAGAATTGTTATACGTTGTGCGTCGTGCGTTTTGCGTCTAATACATAAAGAAAAAGAAAGATTCGGCGATGGCAAGCAAAAGTGTTATCTATATCCTAGTTAAACTATCTTTACGTTATACAATATACAATATACGTCATACTGTCTTTTTTAATCTAACTTATATGCCCGAACATATCTTTACGTTATACAATATACGTTATACGTTATACTGTCTTTTTTTGGTCGCTTCGCTCCTCGCAATGACAGGATTGTTATGCGTTGTGCGTCGTGCGTTTTGCGTCTAATATATAAAGAAAAAGAAAGATACGGCGATGGCAAGTAAAGATGTTATCTATATCCTACGTTAAACTATCTTTGCGTTATACAATATACGTTATACTGTCTTTTTTATTCTAACTTATATGCCCGAACATATCTTTACGTTATACATTATACAGTATACGTTATACTGTTTTTGACGCAAGACGCAAAACGAATCTTTATGCTCCAAATTTATTTAACTTCAAAGCATTGGCCAGCATTAAAGGCATAGCATCAGTAGAGGAAAATCTCCCCAAACCGCCCTTCACAAATTCCCTTTCGCTAAAATGCCTGACTTCATCCACCCGAATATAGCGGGAGTAGAGCAGAAAGGGGTTAGGGTGCCAGCTATGCGCAGCCAATGCTGCCGGTGTGGAATGGTCGCCGGTAATAACCAGAACATCCGGATTTAATTCCAGCAAAGCAGGGATATACCGGTCTGCCTCTTCAATAATCTTAACCTTGGCGGAAAAATTACCATCTTCTCCATAGCTATCAGTCTTTTTAATATGGAGATAAAAGAAATCATGATCCTGGAAGTTTTCTTTTAAGGTAACAAACTCATCAGCAATATTCTCTCCTGTATCAAGTATACTCATACCGACTAACCTTGCCAGGCCGCGATACATGGGATAGGCTGCAATGGCAGCAGGGTTTAAGTTATATAAATCATTCATGGAAGGCAGATCAGGATGTTTGGCAATTCCCCTCAATAGTATCGCATTGGCCGGATGGTGTCCCTTCAAAACTTCCAGACATCTATCTATAAATTTATTTATTATCCTGGTGCTCTCTTGGCTCTCCGGTCTAAGGGACTGTGCATATTCAATTTTCTTACCATTAAGCTGCGGATCAGCGTCTGTGATACCATCTTCCAGGCCATCTCCTCTGAATACCACTACAAAGCGATGTTCTTTGCCTGGTTTGATAAAGACCTTTACATTATCTATTTCTGTTATCTCTTTTTGTAATTCAGCACAGATCTTCTCATTGACTTCGGTAGAAATTCGGCCTGCTCTGCGGTCAGTTATAAAACCATTTTCATCAATGGTAGCAAAATTGCCCCGGCAAGCCAGATCTTCACTGGTTAATTCCATTCCTATGCCCAGAGCCTCCAGCACACCTCTGCCAATCTGATATTTAACAGGGTCATAGCCAAAGAGTGAGAGGTGGGCAGGGCCGCTTCCCGGAGTAATACCACGCGAGATGGGGTCAGTCAGACCACAGATAGAGCGAGCTGTCAGCAGGTTAAGGTTGGGTATGGCTGCCTGCTCCAGGGCAGTCTTTCCCTCCTTATTGGGCAGATCACCCAGCCCATCCATTACCACCAGTACGATTTTGGAATCTGTTTTTATTGATAATTCTTTTATAATATGCTCATCTATCATATTATTTTGTTCTCCTTATCAGATAAAAAAATTAGCTTTCTAAGGGTATCAGTGCCTGTAATCGTTCTTTCAAAAAGGTATTTCTTTGCACAGTCTTATCATTTTTAATAGCTATCCATAAAGCCTTAGCAGTGCCCACAATAATTACCAGTCTCTTAGCACGGGTAATGGCGGTATACAATAAATTTCGCTGCAATAAAAGAAAATGCTGGGTTAACAGTGGGATAATAACCACCGGGTATTCACTCCCCTGGCTTTTATGAACCGTAATAGCATAAGCCAGCACCAGTTCATTTAGTTCTGAAAATTCATATTCTACCAGACGTCGGTAAAAAAGTATTCTGACTACCTGTTCTTCATGATCGATCTCTTTGATATTACCTATATCTCCATTAAAGACGTCTTTATCATAATTGTTGCGAATCTGCATAACCTTATCATTTACTTTATATTGCTGGTGCCCATATTTTATACTTTTACCGTCCGGATTTAAAGCATTTCTCAGTATGACATTCAATTGATCAGCTCCTACCGCACTCTTATACATAGGAGTTAGGATCTGTATATCCTCCATAGGGCTGTAGCCAAACCTCTGGGGAAGCCGATAGGTGCAAAGTTGTACAATCTTCTGGGCCGCAAGTTCCGGATTCTCTTCTTTTAAAAAATAGAAATCTCTCTCCTGTTTACTCTTTAAAATCGGGAATTGCCCCTGATTGACCCTGTGAGCATTTAAGATAATGAGGCTTTTTGCTTTCTGTCTAAAAATATGGGTTAGTCTTATCACCGGAATAGCCCCTGAATCAATTAAATCTTTTAACAAATTACCAGGCCCTACTGAGGGCAGTTGATCAACATCTCCGATTAAAATTAAAAAAGTTCCATCCCTGACCGCCTTTAAAAGGCTTTGCATTAGAAGTATATCTATCATAGAAACTTCATCTAAAATAATTACATCAGCCCTGAGAGGGTTCTGTTCATTTTTGGTAAAACATCTATCTTTTGGTTTATATGCCAGCAGGCGATGAATAGTCTGAGCTGTTCGCCGGGTCGCCTCACTCAGCTTTTTGGCAGCCCTTCCGGTGGGAGCTGCTAAGGCAATCTTTAAACCTAACTCTTCGAATAGTTCAATCAACCCGATAGTGGTGGTAGTCTTACCGGTACCAGGCCCACCGGTCAGGATTAAAACCCGATGCAGTAAAACCTCTTTAATCGCCTGTTTTTGCTCAGGGGCAAAATGAATCTTGTAACTCTCTTCCAACTGAGCAATCTTTTCATCTATATTGAGCTGTGTTAACTGTTGGGGGAAGCGGATAAGCTGGAATATTTTCTGACTGATTTCCGCCTCAGCATTATAATAGGCGGGCAGCCAGACCTGTTTCTGCTGAATTATTATTTCTTTATTATTATTTAACTGTTCACACTCTTTTTCCACCATTTCTGTGCTGACTTCCAGTAATTCAGCGGTGGTTTGCAGCAAGATATCTTCATAGACAAAACAATGTCCCTGTCCGGCATGTTCCTCTAAACAATATTTTATCCCTGCCCGTATCCGAGCTGGGGAATCATTGCCAATTCCCAGATTTCGAGCAATCTTATCGGCAATCTTAAAACCAATGCCGAAAATATCATCTACCATAGTATAGGGATTTTCTTTTAATTTCTCAATTGCCTTATTGCCATACTGTTTAAATATCTTTACCGCATATCCGGTGGTAACCTGATAAGATTGCAAAAAAAGCATAACCCTTTTTATTTCTTTCTGTTCCTGCCAGGATTTTTTAATTAACTCAATCCTTTTTTGGGCAATCCCTTCTACCTCACTAAGACGTTCAGGGTTTTCCTCAATTATTTCCAGGGTTTTTTCTCCAAAATGATCTACTATTCTGTCAGCAGTTACCGGACCTACCCCCTTAATTAGCCCTGAGCCTAAATATCGACGTACACCTTCTAAGGTAGTTGGTAAAATAATCTGATAATCATCAAAAGTAAACTGCAGTCCATAGCGGGAATCAACATTCCACTTGCCTTTAAACTTATACATTTCCCCTATACTTAAGGCAGCCATCTTGCCCACTACAACCATTTCCTTCTTTTCCGGCTCCTGCATATCTATACGGGCAATAATAAAACCATCTTCTTCATTCTGATACACTAATTTTTTTATGGTTCCCTTAATCAGGACCTCTTCTTCTTTTAACTCCACATTATTATCCATTTATTGCATAGCATCCATATTGGTTAACAAAATTCGTTTTTTTAACTATTTTCTCTTTAAATACTTTTGTACAGTTCTACCAGTTAACTATTATCTGCTATCTGTTTTATGTTATCTGCTATATATACTTATTATATACTTGTAGTAATTAGTAATCCCAGAGCTCTTTACCAAGTTCAGGATATTATTTTTATCCATACTTTTCGGGTGCGGGGGCCATCAAATTCACAGAAACAAATTCCCTGCCAGGTCCCTAATTTCAACTGACCATTTTCTATAATGACTGAAATGGAAGAGCCTATCAGGCTGGATTTGATATGGGCTGCTGAGTTTCCTTCCAGATGTTGATAATTGTCATCAAATGGTATGGTTTTCTCCAACCCCTGCAGAATATCTTCTAACACACAGGGATCTGCATTTTCATTAATGGTAACAGCGGCGGTGGTATGTGGCACAAAGACTAAACAAAGACCCCCCTCTTGCTTACTCTCCTGTACCACCTTTTGCACTTCAGAGGTGATATCCAAAATTTCAGTCCGTTTATCGGTGCTGACGGTAATGATGCTTAACATATATCTCTCCTTCTATCTTTTGCGGTAATATTCTTAAATTGGTTTAGTCAGATTAATAAAATTTTACAGAATATTTTCATGTTGGTTAAAAATCTATTTTAGTCTATCACATTTTTTTATGCTATTCAAAATATTCAGAAAGTGGAAGAAAATGGACAAATTGTTTTATAAGGCTGGCATAAATAAAAACAAGAAAAATATTTTTCTGCCATTAACAGGTTTGACGCTCATTATTTTTTTGATATAATACGATATAATACATAGTATTAGTAGTTAGTACTAATTCTCAAAGGAGGATTTATGAGAAAAAAGATAATTTCATTATTCTGTTTTCTGGTATTGTTCTTAACTTGTACTGCTATGGTAATAGCTGCAGATTATCTGGCTGAAGCAGATGCTATTTATGAAAAAGATAACCTGGCAAGCGTAGCGGAATCCCTGCCGCTTTACCGTAAAGCAGTGGAAGAGAATCCGGATAGTTATGAGGCTAACTGGAAAATGGCTCGGGCCCTAAGGGAATATGCCGATTTATCTATGCAGGCAGAGGTAGCAGACTGGAAAGATATCTGCAAGACATATGGCAAAGAAGGCCTTAAATTTGCCGAGGTCGCCAAAGACCTGGAGCCTGACCGTGTTGAAGGAAATCTTTATTATGGACTGAGCGCCGGAACCTATTCCGATGGAATCAGTATACTAAAAGCGATCAAAGAAGGCCTGAGGACAAAGACTGAGAAAGCCTTTGAAAAAGCATATGAGATTGACAAGATGTACGATGATGCTGCACCTATTTTGTCCTTAGCCAGGATGTGGCATCAATTGCCCTGGCCCTATCAGAAAGAGAAAACCTCTGAAAAGTATTTTGAAGAATATTATCAACTCTTCCCTGATAACCCGCAAGGGCTGGTCTATTATGCTGAACTATTAAAAGACAGGGGTAAAAAAGAACAGGCGATTGAACTGCTAAATAAAGCTGCCCAGAGCGGACATCCTTATTTTAGCAAAAGGGCTAATGAATTGCTGGCAAAATGGAGTAAATAAAGAAAGATGTTTTTAGTTTATTATTTTTGATTTTTAGTATGTATTCTTTTATTGTATTTAACGTTATACAATATACGTTATACTGTCTTTAACGCAAGGCTTACGACTCAGGACGATTTTGTCACTGCGAGCGAACGAAGTGAGCGCGGCAGTCTCATACTCTATAGCCCGTGGTATTTAGCGTTATATGGCCTGCCATATACGGTATACCTCTATAAAGATTGTGAGTATAAATGGATGTGATCGCCACGTCGCTGCGCTCCTCGCGATGACAGAAAAAGAAAAAGCTCCTCACGATGACAATCTCGTCGTGTATTTTACGTTGTGGGTCATGCGTAATACTAAAATTTCAGTTTAGTTATTGATAAAAATAGGGAATGTGAGGAAATACTTCCCGATGACAAGGGAAAGAGGAAAGCAGCTTGCGATGAAAGAGGGTATACAGTGTAACCCATGGCCTGAAGCAAAAGTGTAACCTATTTCCTGGTTAAACTTTTATTGTATTTAACGTTATACAATATACGTTATACTGTCTTTAATACGATATACGCGTTATACGCATTGGTACCACGCAAGACGCAAGTTATACCACACAAGATGTAAAACGAGATTGCGAGATGAGTAAAAATAATCACTTAGCCACCCTATCATATCAGCAATGGCTGGATAGGGAGATTGAGGAAATAAAGAAACTTAACTATGTTCCTGAACTTTTATTACATAGCTGCTGTGCCTCTTGCAGCAGTTATGTAATAGATTATCTTTCCCCTTATTTTTCTATAACAGTATTCTTTTATAATCCCAATATTTATCCGGAAACCGAATATGAAAAAAGGTTAAAAGATCAGACTAAGCTGCTGAAAGAAATGACGGTAATAAATAAAGTCAGTTTAATTGCAGGCCCATATGAAACAGAACTGTTTTATCAAAGGGTGAAGGGACTGGAACAGGAAAAAGAGGGAGGAAAACGCTGTTTAAAATGTTATGAGCTGCGGCTGGAGAAGACTGCTCAAAAAGCACTTGAACTTAAAATACCTTACTTTACCACCACCTTAACCGTAAGCCCTCATAAAAATTCAGAGGCAATCAACCGTCTGGGAAGTGAGATTGCTTCCGAGTATCGTCTAAAATATTTGTTCAGTGATTTTAAAAAGAAAGGCGGCTTCCAACGCTCCGTGTTACTGGCCAATCAATATCGGCTTTATCGTCAGAATTATTGTGGATGCATCTTCTCTCGAGAGAAAAAAGGTATTCACAACCAGGAATAGGCGGTAAAGAAATTGAGGTTCACCCTCGTTATTTCGCTATTATAATTATTTTTGCAGTAGCATGTTAGGCTTTATTCTGGATTTCTTGCCAGAATTCAATAACATCTTCACTTAACAGTTCTTTGACCAATTTTTTTAATGTAGCATCTCCGCTGAACAGCGACAGGAATCCGAAATGTGGAATTAAGCTGTGCTCTTTTGTGCTGTCAGTTTTTTTGCTCTTACTGTATTGTCTTTTCATAATGCCATCAATCAACTCTGAAAAAGAGTAAATTCGGAACCTGTCTACCTCTACTTCTTTGGCTATCTTTTCTATCAGAGCAAGCGCTATATCCTGATAGCTGAATTCTTCAGGCATTTTCAGTATCTCTGCTAATCTGGGCAATACTCTTTCAAAGAGAAGCCTGCGATAGGGGATACCGAGAGGCAGCCCCAGGGTTTTAGCTATCTGATTAATTAACTCAGGGCTAAGACTGCAGAAATAATCTATAAAATAATCTTCTTCATATTCCGGATCGATATAATAATACTCACCTGCCAGCTTTTTCATTATTCGATATGCATCATAATATCCTAATTTTAAATTATATTTAGCCTTCTCAGCATCAAAACTCAGTGGTCCGCCCAGGTATTCTCCAGCCTCTATATTTATAATATTGAGGTTTTTCGAATTTATTTTCCTCTTTATCCCCAGACCACCCACCTGAATGGTTATAATGGTTCTGTAGCCGCGTTTGGTCAGCATACGGACAGGAAGATTGTCATAAATACCGCCATCCAGAAAGACCTTATCGCCAATTTTAGCTGAGCGAAAAAGCGGAAAATTAGCACTGGCAAAGAGATAATCAGCCACCTGACCTTCCGGAATATCTTCTATGAATACCTCTAAAGCTTTACGATTAGTCAAAGAGACCGTAACCATACCCATTGCTATATCCGATTTGCGTAGTTTTGACTCATTTACATTCTTCTTTATCAGCTTATATAACGGGGTAACGTCAATACCGCCTTCTGTGACAATCTCTCTAAACTTTGTTAGATAGTATTTAATATCGGTAGGTTTTATTTCTAAGTGTATTAATTTTTTGAATTTTTCCTCATCAATATTCATTACCTGTGAGGGCTTAATATTTGCCCAGAGCTGGTAGGCTTTATCAATATCATGTTGTGCCACCAATGCAGCATTCAGGGCACCAACAGAGGTGCCTGTCACCGCAGTGATCTTAACATCCATCTCCTCCAATGCCTTGCAGGCACCAATTTCATAAGCACCCTTTGCCCCGCCGCCTTCTAAAACCAGACCGATTTTCTCTTTCATGGCAATAGCCTCTCTTTTTACCGGATATTATCGTTAAAAACTATATTTTTTCCATACCGGTTTAAAAATACTTCTTTTAATTTTTCTAAAGGAATGTCCTTCTCGGGTTTTACCTCATCAGGGTAGCCTATAGCTATTAAACATAAAACCCTTAAATCTTTAGGAATATTCAATAACCCTTTTACATATTCTTCTGAGGTTTCATTTTGGCTGGTGAATCTGTCTCTTATCTGCACCCAACAACTGCCTAGGTTTAAATGCCGGGCAGCCAGTATAATAAAGGAAGCTGCAATGGAGGAGTCTTCGACCCAGACACTTGTTTCTCTGGGGTCTGTCAATATCGTTACCACCAGAGGAGCTTTGGCAATGAACTTTGAACCGTATTCTCTGGCATCAGACAGCTTCTTGAGAAGGTCTGGATCATCAACTAAGACAAATTGCCAGGGGTTATTCCCTTTGGAAGATGGTGCCAGAAGGGCTGAATCTATAATATCTTTAATTTTCTCCGGTTCTACTTTTTTATCCTGAAATTGCCTGATGCTTCTTCTTTCCCTAATCACTGATAGCATTTTCTAAAACCTCCTTTTTAAACACTACTGCCTTGTGCTTTATAATTACATTTTACCATTGAATTTAAGAAAATATAATATTGGCCGCTTTGTAAAAAGATTCATCCTGTATCGCCATATCATTTTACAAATCCCGATTGATGCTAAACCTCTCTAAAGACAGCACCGGTACTCGCTGAGGTCACCAGATAGGCATATCTTCTCAGGTAATGATTAGCTGGGATATTTCTCTCCGGCAAAGACCAGTTTGCTTCCCGCCTTTTTAGCTCCTCTTCGGATACATCTACCGAGAGCTCTCTTTCGGAAATGTTGATTCTCACAATATCTCCGTCTTTTATCAGGGCTATAGGCCCTTTTTCAGCCGCTTCAGGGGAGATATGCCCTATGGCAGCACCACGTGTAGCTCCCGAAAAACGACCATCGGTAAGCAGGGCAACATCGTTATCTAATCCCATTCCGCAAAGTGCCGAGGTCGGTGCCAGCATCTCTCTCATTCCCGGACCCCCCTTAGGACCTTCAAAACGGATAACTACTACATCGCCTTTCTTTATTTTTCCACTCATAATAGCTTGATAGGCCTCTTCTTCGGAGTTAAATACCTGTGCCTTTCCCTCAAAGGAATACATACTTTTATGGACTGCAGACACTTTGACTACTGCGCCATCTGGAGCTAAATTGCCATAAAGTACCGCGATGCCACTCTCTTTGCTGTACGGTTCAGCAAATTTTTTAATAACTTCATTATTTGTTATTTTTGCTTTGGCAATATCTTGTCCTATAGTTTTGCCGCTTACTGTCAGCTCTTCGGTATGGATTAGATTGACCTCAGCCAGTTCTTTCAGTACCGCTGAAATTCCTCCCGCAAAATACAGATCAGTAACATGAAAATTGCTGGAAGGAGAAATTTTGGTTAATACTGGAATAATACGGCTTAAGCGGTCAAAAGTTTTCAGTTCCAGAGCAATACCTGCCTCGTGTGCAATAGCTAGCAGGTGTAATACCGTATTGGTAGAGCCAGCCATAGCAAGATCGAGTGTTATAGCGTTATTAAAGGCGTTTGAAGTCATTATATTTCTTGGCTTAATCTGCTTATGTACCAGATTTATTATCTCTTTACCGGATCTTTTTGCCAGCTGTTTTCTTGCACCATATCCTACCGGGATAGTACCATTTCCAGGCAATGCCATTCCAAGGGCCTCTGCCAGACAATTCATAGAATTGGCAGTAAATAATCCTGCACAGCTGCCTGCTCCGGGACAGGCACATTGCGCCAGCTCATCTAATTCCTCTGCTGATATCTTTTGTTGATTATATTGACCTACCGCCTCAAATACAGTATTCAAATCAACTTCCCGGCAGCTATATTGCCCGGGTAGCATGGGACCTCCACTGATATAAATAGATGGGATATTTAACCGGCCGGCTGCCATTAACATCCCTGGTACAATCTTGTCACAATTAGCTACCATGACCAAACCATCAAAATGGTGCGCCAGCGTCATTGCTTCAATGGAATCGGCTATTAGCTCTCTACTGGGCAACGGGTATTTCATACCCTCATGATTCATAGCAATGCCATCACAGATTCCAATAACTGGAAACTCTACAGGTGTTCCACCGGCTGCAGCAATTCCCATCTTTACAGCCTGAGTAATTTCATTTAATTGAATATGCCCTGGGATAATTTCATTAAATGCATTTGCTACACCGATTATGGGCTTTTCTAATTCTTCCCGGGTATAACCCATACCATAGAATAGCGAACGGTGAGGGGCACGGCTGGCTCCTTTAGTTACCATATCACTAATTTTTTCCATTTGCTTATTTCTCCTTTTTGTATTTTTTTCTTTCTAACCAAGCTAAAAAGTAAATTGGAATACTGGTGTCATTACAAATATTTATTTAAGTTCACTCTATCAGACAAAAATGAGCCAACTTCTTCTGAAAATTATTAAATCCCCTAAAACAGGTGCCAGAAATAATAGACCGTCATTACCAGGGCTAAGATTAGCTTTACTGCAACAGAGGTAATACTTCCCAAAAAAGTAGCAAAGCCTGCCTTGAAGGCTTGTGTAGGGTCTTTTCCGCCAATTAACTCACCCAGAAAGGCACCTATTAAGAGGCCAAAAAAGACACCCAGTGGTGGAAAAAATACCATACCAATAATCATCCCTAAAACTGCCCCTGCTATGCCCATACGCGATGCACCAAATTTTTTAGCCCCTAAAAGAGGCAAAATGTAATCCAGCATAGCTACCATTAAGGTTAAAAGGCCAAATATAATAATAGTTTCGAGACTTACAACATTTTTTCCTTTACTGATATAAAGCAGAATTAAAGCAATATAATTCAATACAATTCCTGGCATAGCTGGTATCACAATACCAATAATGCCCACAATATTCAAAAGAATCCCAATTAATATTAACAAGAATTACAGCTCTTTTTTACTATATATTTTATACATTTGATACTCAAATCAATTGTTTAACTATTTCACTACCAACAGCTTTGGTAGAACTATTGCCACCTATATCAACAGTCCGAACCCTTCCATACCTAAGAACTGTTTCTACTGCCTGATCAATAGATAAGGCAACATCTTGTTCACCTAAGTGTTCCATCATCATCGCCCCGGCAAGGATTGTTCCTACTGGGTTAGCGACATATTTTCCCTTTAAATCAGGAGCTGAGCCATGAATCGGTTCAAACATCGAGACACCCTCTGGATTAATATTTGCTCCTGCTGCCATACCAATCCCACCCTGAATAGTCGCCCCTAAATCGGTAATAATATCCCCAAACATATTTGGTGAAACTATGACTTCAAATTTTTCCGGCTGACTGACAAAAAACATAGTCATTGCATCTATATAATAATAATCTGTTTTAATATCTGGATAATGGGCTGCTGTATCCTTAAAAATATCCCTCCATAGGTGGTACATACCAGAAAGCACATTAGCTTTATCTACAGTAGAGACTTTCGACAAATTTTTCTTTTGGGCAAAATCAAAGGCATATTTTATTATTCTTTCAGAACCCTTTCTAGTTAATATACCCAATTGATAGCCAGTTTCTTCCTGTTCAGGCAGTTGAAAATCCAGCTGGATATCCATCTGATACAAGCCTCTTTTTAAGAAATGTTTCTCCTGATATCTGCTATCTTTGAAATGCCCACCAATTCCAATATAAAAATCTTCCGTATTTTCCCTAACCACATAAAAATCAATGTCGCTGGAATCTTTGTATTTCAAAGGGCCTGAGATACCTGGATATAGTTTTACCGGCCTAAGATTGATATATTGGTCCAGCGCAAAGCGCATCTTTAATAGTATTTCGCTCTCCAGAATACCCGGTTTTATTTTTGGATCTCCAATAGCCCCAAAATAAATAGCGTCCATTTCTCTCAACTCAGATAAAGCGCTATCTGGCAGTAGCACTCCTTTTTGTAAATAATATTCGGAACCAAATGGGTATTTATGCCAATTGATACCAATATTGTGTACATGACAGGCCGATTCAAGAACTTTTACGCCTTCTTCGATAACTTCAGGTCCGATACCATCCCCGGGGATTAGAGCAATATTATACATGGTAAGTATTCCCTCTTTTTTTCATTTCATTCCTGGTATATTCCACTAAACCTCCGGCATCTATGATTTCCTGTATGAAAGCAGGAACAGGATTTATCTGAAATTTTATTTTTCTGGTTACATTATTAATAATACCCTTTTCTGGCTGAATTTCCAGAGTATCTCCCTGTTCAGTCTTTTCGAATACCTCGACAGAATCAAATATGGGCAGCCCAATATTGATGGCATTTCTATAAAAAATACGGGCAAAGGATTTAGCGATAACACAGGAAATACCAGCTGCTTTAATTACTATTGGGGCATGTTCCCGGGAACTGCCACATCCAAAATTTTCCCCTGCCACAATTATATCACCTGCATTTACCTTCTTAATAAAATTCCTGTCATAATCCTCCATACAATGTGATGCCAATTCTGCAGGATTGAAGGTATTTAAATACCTGGCCGGTATAATTACATCAGTATCAATATTATCTGGAAACTTCCATACATTTCCTTTTAAAATCATCTTAAATTACCTCCTCAGGACTGGAGATTTTTCCAGTAATTGCTGAAGCTGCTGCCACAGCTGGATTAGAAAGATAAACTTCGCTCTCCGGATGGCCCATCCTGCCCACAAAATTCCGATTTGTAGTTGAAATAGCCCTTTCTCCTTTAGTCAGCACTCCCATATGTCCACCAAGGCAAGGGCCGCAGGTAGGTGTGCTGACAACTGCGCCGGATTCAATAAATATTTTCAACAATCCCTCCTCCAGTGCCTCGAGATAAATTTGTTGAGTGGCGGGAATAATTATTAACCTTACCTTTGGGTTAACTTTGTTATTTTTTAATAATTGGGCGGCTATTCTTAAATCTTCAATATGGCCATTGGTACAGGAACCTATCACTGCCTGGTCAATCCTGACCTCTCCGACTTCACTTATTGGCCTGCCATTTTCTGGCAGATGAGGGAATGCTACTTGCGGCTCAATATCAGCAACATTATACTCAAATACCTTACTATATTGAGCATCAGTATCACTATTTACTAATTCAAAGTCTTGGTTGTTTCTGCCTTTCAAATAATTTAAGGTAATATCATCTGCTTCAATTATCCCGCTTTTTCCGCCTGCTTCGATAGCCATATTACAAATAGTAAAACGATTATCCATTGAAAATTCTTTAATAGCCTGACCGGTAAATTCCATAACCTTGTAATTTGCACCATTAACCCCTATTCTGGAAATTGTATATAGGATTATATCCTTTCCTCCGACCCATTTGTTTAATTTTCCATTGTAAATAAATTTGATAGTTTCCGGGACTTTTAACCAGATTTCCCCGGTTGCCAGCACAGTGCCTAAATCGGTACTACCTACTCCTATTGCAAGGGCTCCGAGAGCTCCAGAGGTTGGAGTATGAGAATCAGCACCTACTATAAGTTGTCCCGGTAAGGCAAGTCCCTTCTCCGGAAGCAGGGCATGTTCTATTCCACCCCGGCCTATATCAAAATAATGAGTGAGATTTTGTTCATATGAAAATTCCTTTATTATTTTAGCCTGTTCAGCAGACTTTATATCTTTATTCGGGGTAAAGTGATCAGGGACAAAAATTACCCTTTCTCTGTCAAATACGTGTTCAGCCCCAATTTGCTTAAATACCTCTATGGCTAATGGGCCCGTTATATCGTTGGCAAAAGCCAGATCAACCTTTGTTTTAATTAAATCACCTGTCTTTATATCTTTTTTATCACAATGTGCTTGAATTATCTTTTCTACAATAGTTTTTCCCATATTATCTTCCTTATATTTAAATTCTCCTAATCCATTAACAATATTATTCTGCTATTCTACTCCTTTATGATCCTCAGATTGTGACAGCATTCTATTAATGGCTTTTATGTATGCTTTTGTGCTTGCCTCTAAAGTATCAGTACTTATACCTTTGCCAACATAGGTACAACCATTATTTTTTATTTCCACAATCGCCTCACCCTGTGCATCCTTTCCCCGGGTTACCGCTTTGATATAATAATCTGTCAATTTTACTTTCATCCCGGTAATACGATCTATGGCATTAAAAACAGCCTCTACCGGTCCATCTCCACAGGCAGCATCTTCATATATTTTTCCTTCTTTCAATAGTCTTACTGTAGCTGTGGGCATAATGCTATTTCCAGTACTGATATGAAAATATTTCAATTCATAAATATCAGCAATATCGGCAATTAAAGTCTCAGAGATTAAGGCAATAAGGTCCTCATTATAAATATCCTTTTTCTTGTCAGCAAGTTGTTTAAATTGCTCAAATAATTTATTAAGTTTTTCATTATTCGGCTCATATCCCAACTCAATTAGTCTCTTTCTAAAGGCATTTCTGCCCGAATGTTTTCCCAAAACCAGTTGATTACCTTCCAGACCAATAGTTTGTGGTTTCATAATCTCATAAGTAGAGGCATCTTTTAATACACCTGCCTGATGTATTCCTGCCTCATGAGCAAAGGCATTTTTCCCAACAATGGCTTTGTTTGGCTGAACTGCAAAATTTGTCAAACGGCTTACTAATCTGCTGGTAGGATAAATATAGCGGGTTTCAATATTAGTATTTTTATTATAAAAATCTTTCCTGGTATGAATAGCCATCACAATCTCTTCCAGAGAGGCATTACCTGCCCTTTCCCCGATACCATTTATGGTACATTCAATCTGTCTTGCCCCAAATTTTATGGATTCCAATGAATTTGCCACAGCCAGTCCTAAATCATTATGGCAGTGCACACTCATAGTAACCTGATCAATATTTGACACATTTTCCCGGATACCCTTTAAAAGCCAGCCAAATTCTTCTGGCTGGATATAGCCGACAGTATCCGGTATATTAATAACATTAGCCCCGGCCTTTATTGTTTCGGTAATAATCTGGTATAAAAATTCAGGTTCACTGCGACTGGCATCCTCAGCGGAGAATTCCACATCGGGGCAGAATCCCTTAGCCATCTTTACCGCAAATACTGCTTGCTCCAGCACCTCCTGAGGTGTCTTTTCTAACTTTAACTTCATATGTATGGGAGAAGTAGCTATAAAGATATGTATTCTGGGTTTTTTAGCGAGTTTTATGGCATCCCAGGCGCACTTAATATCCTGTTCCACTGCCCTGCTTAAAGCAGCGATAGTAGGATTATGAATATTTTTGGCAATTGTTTCTACTCCCTCAAAATCACCCGGAGACGAGATAGGAAAACCTGCTTCAATAACATCAACATTAAGTTTTTCTAATGACCGGGCTATCTCTAACTTCTCCTGTGTATTGAGAGAAGCACCTGGACATTGTTCTCCATCACGTAAGGTAGTATCGAAAATAATGATTTTTTCGTTCATAAATATCTCCTTTATAATTTTTATTTATGACTTATAATTTAATTTTTTAAATCTTTGTTAATTGATTGGCTACACTTTCAATCCGTTTTTACTATTTCTGGTAATGGCAATTCTGCCTGTCCTCACTATTTCTTTAATTCCGAAGGGCTTTAAAAGGCTTAAAAAACCATTTACTTTCTCTTCATCTCCGGACATTTCAACAGTCAATGTATTCCGTTCTACGAAGGCTACTTTAGCTTTAAAAATTTCTACCAATTGAATAATCTCAGAACGAATAGCCAGAGAATCTACATTGACCCTCACTAAAATCAATTCCCTATCAATGATATTCTCCGCTGGAATATCTCTCACCCTTATAACATCGATCAATTTGTTCAATTGCTTGATTATTTGCTCTAAAACCTTCTCATCACCACTGGTTACAATGGTTATTCTGGAAATACCGGAGGTTTCAGAAGGGCCCACAGCAATACTTTCAATATTAAAGCCTCTCCTGGTAAACAAACCGGCTACCCGCACCATTACTCCGGGAAGATCTTCTACTAAAATAGCTATGGTATGTTTCATTTTTAATCAACTCCTATCATTTGATCTATGGATGAATCTGGTTTGACCAGGGGAAAAATATTTTCCTCTGGTGGAATATGACAATCAATTAAAACAAATTGATTTTTACGATAAGCGGCCTCTAAGGTTGGTAAAAAATCTTCTTTTTTGTCAACTGTAAACCCTATCCCTCCATATCCTTCTACTACTTTTACAAAGTCAGGATTCCCGGCAAGCAGTGTAGAAACATATCGTTTCTCATAAAATAATTCCTGCAACTGTCTGACCATGCCTAAATAGCCATTGTTCATCACTATTGCAATGATTGGAAGACGGTTATAAATTGCAGTAGCTAATTCCTGAATATTCATTTGAAAACCACCGTCGCCAGATATACAAATAACTGTCTTGTTGGGACAACCCATTTTAGCTCCTATAGCTGCAGGTAATCCAAACCCCATAGTTCCCAATCCACCGGATGAAACAAAATGGCGAGGATAAATAACCTGAGTATAATGTGCTGCCCACATCTGATGTTGGCCAACATCGGTAACGATAATAGCCTCCCCTTTAAATAACTCATTCAGTCCCTCTATAATAAACCTGGAAGTTAATTGCGATCTGTCATCATCCCTATTTATTGGGTCTTTCTCTCTTATTTCTTCAATTTCTTTAAACCATGAATTTCTCTCTTTTTCTTCTAAAAAATTACTCAGCTGCTGTAATATATTTTTTATATCTCCCACAATAGGAATTTTTACCGAGATGTTTTTTCCTATTTCGGCTGGATCAATATCTATATGGATTATTTCAGTTCCAGTACAAAAATTTTTTAAATTTCCTGTAATTCTGTCATCAAATCGCGTTCCCAGCGCAATTATTAAATCAGCTCTATTGACTAGATTATTGGTAGTGTATTGGCCATACATTCCCAACATTCCCGCATATAAAGGATGATTTTTAGGAAAACTCCCTAAACCCATAAAAGAATTGACCACCGGTATGTTAGCTTTTGTTGCTACTTTTATCAGTTCTGCAGTTGCATTGGCATTAATAACTCCACCTCCGGAAATAATTACCGGTCTTTTTGCCTCCATTATCTTTAATGCTGCCGCTTTTACCTGCCTTATGTGTCCTTTATAAGAGGGTTTATAGCCTCTTTTATTCACTTTATCAGGATAATTAAAGCTACTCTTTGCTACCTGTACATCCTTAGGTATATCGATAAGGACCGGGCCAGGTCTTCCGTTTCGAGCAATATAAAAAGCTTCTTTTATTACTGTAGCCAAGTCTGCCACTTTCCTGACAATATAATTATGCTTTGTGATAGGTAGAGTGATTCCAGTAATATCAACTTCCTGAAAAGCATCGTTACCTACCAGAGCAGTGTGGACCTGACCGGTAAATGCTATCAGCGGAATAGAATCCATATATGCATTGGCTAAACCGGTAACCAGATTAGTTGCCCCAGGACCAGAAGTAGCAATACATATGCCCACTTCGCCAGTCGCCCTGGCGTATCCATCAGCTGCATGAACTGCTCCTTGCTCATGTCTTGTTAAGATATTTTTAAATGGTAGCTGCTTATATCTTCCGAAGGTGTCAAACAAGGGCATAATCGCTGCACCAGGTATGCCAAAAACAACTTTTACCTTCTCCTGTTTTAAACTTTCCACAATAATTTCTGTTCCATTTAATTCCATTACATTCACCTCCGTCTTTTTCTTTCTGGCGCAAACCTTTTATAACCATTGAAATAGCAGAATAAAAAAATACTTCTATTGTAAATAATAAACATCCCCAGCAATCAGGTTCTTGTTCTATAAGGAACCTTCCACTGGGGTATTTTATGCCCACGGTGTAATACAAAAACTACCAATAATAATTTTCATATTTTATATCACTTGGTCCAGACTTTTACTGGGTCTTACCCAGAAAACAGAACCTTAGGTATACTCCCTTAAATAATAAAAAAAGTCGCCCCCGAGCTTACTGAGCTCATAGGGACGACTTTATCGTGTTACCACCCTAATTTAGTAGAAAACCTTGGGGATTCTACCCTCATTCTATTCAATTTATCTAATAAACATATTCAAATTTTAATAAGGCTTTTATTAAGAAATGAGTTTCAATAACATTCACTGCCATAATCACACCAGCGTATCTATGGCTCTCTGTAGCAAATCGTTATTTACTGGTTCCTTAAAAAAAGTAATTGTTGAAATATTACTAATGTATTCTGATTCTGTCAAGCAATTTATAGAAATTTTATTATTTTTCCTTAATCCAGGGAATCATTGCCCGTATCTTTTCACCGACCTTTTCCACAAGCAGGTTGGATTCTTTTTCCCTCATAGCATTGAAGAATGGCCTTCCTACCTGATTTTCCAATAGCCAGTCTCTGGCAAAAGTTCCATTTTGAACCTCTTCCAGTACTTTCTTCATTTCCTTTTTAGTCTCTTCAGTAATAATACGTTTTCCCACTTTTAAATCACCATATTCAGCAGTATTGCTGACACTGTTTCTCATATGGGTAATCCCGCCGGCATAGATAAGGTCAATAATCAGTTTCATTTCATTTAGGCATTCAAAATAAGAGACCTCAGGTTGATAACCCGCTTCTACCAGAGTTTCGAAACCTGCTTGCATCAAGGCAACCACGCCGCCGCACAAGACAGCCTGTTCCCCAAATAGATCAGTTTCTGTCTCTTCCTGGAAGGTTGTTTCGATTACTCCAGCGCGGGTACCGCCGATAGCCTGTGCATAGGCAAGTGCCGTATCTTTAGCATGTCCGGAAAAATCCTGATATACAGCAATAAGGCAGGGAACTCCACGTCCCTCAGCATACATGGTCCTAACAATAGGGCCAGGTCCTTTTGGGGCAACCATAACCACATCGACACTTTGTGGTGGAACAATCTGATGGAAATGGATATTGAAACCATGTGAAAACATCAGTGTATCCCCTTCTTTGAGATTTTCTAAAACTCTGTTGACACAACAGACCTGTGGCTGCACTTCATCAGGCATTAGAATCTGTACAATATCTGCCTGTTTGACAGCTTCTTCAATCGTGGCTACTTTCAAGCCGTCTTTTATGGCTTTTTCCCATGATCTGCCATCTTCCCTCAAACCAATAACCACATTAACACCACTATCTTTCAGGTTTAAGGCCTGGCCTCTCCCCTGGCTCCCATAGCCAATGACAGCTACCGTCTTGTTTTTTAAAAGAGCCTTGTCAGCATCCTGTTCATAATAGATTTTAGCCATTTATAATTCCTCCTGTTTATTTTATTTTTATTAGTAATTCTTCTAACTTAAGATTTTCTGCGCCCCTCTGGAGAGAGAGATGATACCAGTACGGGCAATTTCTATAATTCCAAAACCTTCCATTAACTTCATTTTGGCATTAATTTTTTCCTGTGTTCCGGTAATTTCAATAGTAAGGGCCTGTCTGGTTATATCTACAATATGGCCACGAAAAGCTTCCACCAGCTGCATAATCTCTGTCCTTTGTTCTGCTGACTCTGTATTCACTTTAATTAAGGCTAACTCTCGTTCTACAGACGTATCTCCCGGTAAATCTTTAACTCTTACTACATCTACCAGCTTATTTACCTGCTTGACGATCTGTTCTAAAACACTATCATCTCCCTCTGTAACGATAGTAATTCTGGTGATGCCCTTTGTTTCTGAATGTCCTGCTGCAATGCTATCAATGTTAAACCTCCTGCGATTAAAGAGGCTGGCAACTCGGGCCAGGACACCTGGATTATCTTTTACTAATATGACAACAGTGTGTTTCATCAGCAATTCACCCCTATCATTTTGTTTATTGGTTCACCTGGAACCACCATTGGAAAGACGTTCTCCTCAGGGGGGATCATACAGTCAATCAAACAAAAACGTTTTTCTTCCAATGCCTCATTGAGTGCTCTGGTAAAATCATTTTTGTTAAAAACCCTTACTCCTTTTCCCCCATAAGCCTGAACTACTTGAGCAAAGTCTGGACTGCCTTCCAGATTTGTCGAAGAATACCTTCCTTCAAAGAAGAGTTCCTGCCACTGTCGAACCATTCCCAGGTAGCCATTATTCATAATCAAAACGACCACTGGTATTTTATTACCAATAACGGTGGCTAACTCCTGTATGTTCATCTGAAAACCGCCATCACCGGCTATGCAAAATACTCTCTTTTCGGGGCATCCTATCTGGGCTCCGAGGGCTGCAGGCAGACCAAAACCCATCGTTCCCAGTCCTCCTGAAGTGATGAAGCTCCTGGGATGGATATACTTATAATATTGAGCAGCCCACATCTGATGCTGTCCTACATCTGTTACTATGATTCCTTCGCCTTTGGTCGATTCATATAATTGTTTAAGAATAAACTGGGGTCTTAACAGATCATCTTCCACATATTGCAATGGGTACTTTTCTTTCAGATGGGCAATTCTATCCATCCATTCCTGCTCCTGTTTTGGTTCTACAAATTGTATTAATTTAGCCAGAATAGTTTTTAAATTTCCAACAATAGGTATATCTACTTTGACATTTTTACTAATTTCAGCAGGATCTATGTCCACATGAATAAAGGTAGCATCTGAGCAGAAATTTCCCGTAGTTCCAGTTACCCTATCATCAAAACGAACTCCCAGAGCTATTATCAAATCTGCTTCATTTATAGCAGTATTGGCATAATAGGTGCCATGCATCCCCAGCATTTCCAGTGATAGGGGATGATTCTCGGGGAATCCACCCAACCCCATCAGAGTTGTGGTTACCGGAATATTAGTTTTTTGAACAAAATCCCATAATTCCTGAGAAGCACCAGAGGTGATTATCCCACCACCAGCATAGATAACTGGCCTCTTGGCTTTTTGTATAGCGTTAGCCGCTTTTTTAATCTGGTTCAGGTTTCTCTTTGAGCTGAATGAGTAGCTTGAATTTTTATCTTTTTCCGAATAATAAAACTCAGTTTGAGCTTGCTGAATGTCTTTTGGCAGATCAATTAGAACAGGTCCTGGTCTACCATTTTTTGCCAGAGAAAAGGCTTCCTTGATAGTTGCTGCAAGATTATTGACATTCATTACTAAATAATTATTTTTAGTAACTGGCATAGTAATACCGGTAATATCCACCTCTTGAAATGCATCTGTGCCAATTAAAGGTGAGGCCACCTGTCCGGTAAAAGCAACAACTGGAATAGAATCCAGATAAGCATTTGCCAATCCGGTTACCAGGTTAGTAGCTCCTGGTCCGGAGGTGGCAATACATACTCCAACTTTACCGGTAGCCCTGGCATAACCATCAGCGGCATGCATAGCGCCCTGTTCATGCTTGGTTAATATATGAGTGAAGGAGGCTTTTTGGTATATGGCATCATAAAGAGGCATAATAGCGCCTCCGGGTATTCCGAAAACCACCTCTACTTTCTCCCTATTTAAACATTCCACGACAATCTCGGTCCCGATTAGTTTCACATTGAATCCTCCCTTCTTTTATTAAAGTAATTTTTATTTATAAAAACCCCAGCGACAGCCCTTTTTATTAAGATTGGGACCTGTCCGCTGGGGTCTTTTTTACCCACGGTGTAACACATTTTTTATAAAATGTATCTTATGCCACTTGGACCAGACTTTTTTAAAACGGAACCCTAGGCATACTCCCTGAAACAAAAAATCCTTCTTCCCCTTTTAATCATATCGATTAAAATAGGGACGAAGGACTCGTGGTACCACCCTAATTATATAAAGAAACCAATTCCTTTATAATGCTTAATTGGTATAACGCATAAAATAAATGCGGTCAGGCTGAGTGATTAGTTTAAGAGTTAACGATCGAACAGAAGTGATCCTCAGCAAAGGAGAACTACCATGTCGCACCAATTCCCTGG
>JAKPKS010000053.1 GCA_029553585.1 Candidatus Atribacteria bacterium
TGGACCGGCTCTTGCATCATGCCAGGATCTTTAGCCTGAAAGGAGAATCCTATCGCATCTCAAATCAAAAGAAAGGAGATTGATTATTTCCAGTTTCTCTGGTAGGAAAACTGTTTACCAGGTAGGAGGGATTTATTCTTACCATGTTAGTAGGAAAAGTATTTACCGAAGTATTGGGATAAGTGCTTGACATTTACATTAACTTTTTATATGTACGTCTTGGTTATTATTGTATATAATAAATTACTAAGTCAACACGGTTCTTCTCAGCAATGTTCTACTATAGTAATACTGAATACCTTGTATTAATAATATTTTAGTAAAAGAAATAGGAAAAGGAGCTTAGAAAATGCAGGAATTTTTGGAAAAACGGTTTCAACTATCAAAAAACAAGACAGATGTAAAGACAGAGATCATTGCCGGTTTTACTACCTTTATGACTATGTCTTACATCATTTTTGTCAATCCCGGTATTTTAAGTGATGCCGGTATGCCCTGGAATGGTGTCTTTATTGCTACTATCATGGGAGCAATATTGGGAACCCTGTGTATGGCTTTTCTAACTGATTATCCCTTTGCCTTGGCATCCGGGATGGGCTTAAATGCCTTTTTTGCCTACTCGGTAGTTCTAGGGATGGGGGTAAGTTGGCAGATTGCCTTAGGTATTGTTTTTGTGGAAGGTGTTATTTTTATTATTATTAGTATATTGCCCATCAGAGAGATGGTTGTGAACTGTATACCTATGGGTTTAAAGAATTCTATCAGTGCAGGTATAGGTCTCTTTATAGCCTTTATCGGTTTACAGAATGCCGGACTGGTGGTGAAAGATGAAGCAACGCTGCTGACTATTGGAAATATCTTTAGCAGTGCCGGGATTGTTGCTATTTCCGGGCTTTTGATTATGGGCGTGCTCCATACCTTAAAGGTAAAAGGTGCCATTCTCTGGGGAATTTTAGGCGCTACTCTAATAGGTTATCTGCCGGGCTTAAATGTCACCCCTCCTTTTCAGGGATTGATAGCCATGCCTCAGTTTAGCGACTGGAGTGAGGTGCTATTAAAAATGGATGTCAAGGGGGCTCTGAATTTTTCTCTATTAGCTGTCATCTTTTCTTTCTTATTTGTGGATATATTTGATACTGCCGGAACCCTGGTGGGGGTCAGCGCTCAGGCTGGATATCTGGATAAAGACGGTAATCTGCCCAAAGCGAGCGGGGCTTTATTGGCTGATGCCATTGGTACTGTGGGTGGGGCTATCTTTGGTACCAGCACCGTAACCACTTATGTGGAATCAGCCTCCGGTGTATCAGAGGGCGGAAGAACCGGCTTAACCGGCATTGTAATCTCTATTTTGTTTTTCTTATCCCTCTTCTTCAGACCCTTAGTGGGCATTGTTCCGGGAGCAGCCACTGCACCAGCCCTTATTGTAGTAGGGACAATGATGATTACCGGTATCCTGAATATCAAATGGGATGATTTTTCAGAGGCATTACCGGCCTTTGTTACTTTAATTACCATTCCCATGACCTATTCTATCGCTAATGGTATAGCCCTTGGTTTTATCACTTATCCTTTGATTAAGCTGTTAAGCGGAAAAGGGAAAGAAGTACATCCCCTGGTTTATATTTTAGGCTTTCTCTTCATACTTAAGTTTATATGGCTCTAAAATAGTTCTGCCCTACAATCTGATTTTCTATTTAGAAATTAAAAATTAGTAATTGGAATAAAGCAGCTCTTGTTTTTAAATATCCTGCTTTATTCCAATTAATTTTATCTAATACTGCTATTCAGTTTTAAAAAGATAAAGAGACTAAAAAAATGCAGGGAATTTTCTTTCTTGTTGTTTATAATGAAAGTTAAATTAAAAAAATAAAGAAAGTAAAGATAAGGGATAATAGTAAGGAAGGTGTCAATGAAGCCTTTTGATTATGAGTATTATCCTTATCCTTCGCAGAGGAGAACTATTTTTGCCCAGAATGGGATGGTGGTTGCCTCTCAATCTCTGGCGGCACAGGCTGGTTTAAAAATTTTACAGCAAGGCGGTAATGCCATCGATGCAGCAATAGCGACAGCTGTCTGCCTTACCGTGGTGGAGCCTACTTCCAATGGAATAGGCGGTGATGCCTTTGCCCTTATCTGGTCTCAGGAAAAATTGCATGGTTTAAATGCCAGCGGTCCGGCACCT
>JAKPKS010000061.1 GCA_029553585.1 Candidatus Atribacteria bacterium
GCCCTTCTTGCTATTTCTGAGGAAAGATTAGCTACCTTAATCAGGTCCAGCGGTTATTATAATCTGAAAGCCAGGAGGCTGAAAAATTTTATCAGTTATTTTTATGAAAAATATAGTGGTTCAACCGAACAATTATTTAGCGTTGAATGGAAGGTGTTAAGGGAAGAATTACTTGCTATCAATGGTATCGGACCTGAGACAGCTGACAGTATCTTGCTCTATGCCGGAGGAAAACCTGTTTTTGTAATTGATGCCTACACCAGAAGAATATTTGAGCGGCATAGCTATTTAGATGGAAAAGAAAGCTATCAGGATATTCAGCAGTTTTTTATGTCTTACCTGCCTCCTCAGGTTAGCCTTTACAATGAATTTCATGCCCAGCTGGTAATGGTGGGTAAAGACTATTGTCTTAAGAATAATCCAAAATGCCGGAGATGCCCCCTTTATCCTTTATTCTGAAAAGACCGTACCTCATAATTTTCTCATAACTAAATTTCTTTAACATTGAAACATTGAGCTTTTGCTGTAAATCATATAAAATAAGTATATCAAAAAGCATTCCCACTACTACAAAAAAATATTAAATATTTATTTAAATATCTATTTAAAAAGATGGATGAAAAAAGATTTAAAAGAGAGATTCTCCAGAAAGAAGATAACAGTCTATCCCCTTTTGCCACTAAGAATGCTGATGCTCATCGCAAGGTGCCTATAGAACACCCCTGGCGAGGACCCTTTGCTCGGGACCGTGACCATATCCTATACTCCGGTGCCTTCAGACGGTATATCGGTAAGACTCAGGTTATCTATAATGCAGCGAGTTTTGATGAACAATTAGCTAATCGAAGCATTCATACCCTGCAGGTTTCCCAGATTTCCCGTTCCATAGGCAAGGTGCTGGGGCTCAATCTTGATTTGATCGAGGCCATTTCCTTAGGACACGATCTGGGGCATGCTCCTTTTGGACATGATGGGGAGAGATTTTTGCAGGAAATAGCGCGAATGCATAAAATGAGCCTCTTTTTTCACAATGTACATAGTTTAAGGGTCGCTGATATGCTTTCCGATGCCAACAGAGGCATGAATTTAACCTTTCAGGTCAGGGATGGCATTATCTCCCATGATGGAGAGGTAAATGAAGTGAAGGTGGAGCCGTCACCGGATAAAACCGAAGAGGATATTGAAGGCTATGTCCGCCGAAAAAAAAGTGGAGAAGAGGTTACTACCTTTCCTACCACCCTGGAAGGGTGTCTGGTTCGTATTACCG
>JAKPKS010000067.1 GCA_029553585.1 Candidatus Atribacteria bacterium
TTTGAATATATTATTCACTATTTAAAGATAATAAGAGAAAAGCCCCAAAGCTGAATGCTAAGGGGCTTTATAGTCTGGCTCCTCGGGTAGGATTCGAACCTACAACCCTCCGGTTAACAGCCGGATGCTCCACCGTTGAGCTACCGAGGAATAATGCAAAATTTATTATAATCAATAAATTTACAAAGGTCAATAAGAATTAAAGAACTTTCCAAAATATTATTAAAATTTTTTATCTGTAAACAGCATTAAAAAATCAAGAAACTATTCCAGGTAGTCGCGCAATTTTTTACTGCGGCTGGGATGTCTTAATTTGCGCAGCGCTTTGGCTTCAATCTGTCTTATCCTTTCCCTGGTAACACCAAATTCTCTACCTACCTCTTCCAGGGTATGGGGGTGACCATCAGCAATACCAAACCTCAGTTGTAAAACCCGTTTTTCCCGATAGGTTAATGTTTTTAAGACATCTTCCAGCTGCTCTTTTAACAAGGTATTGGAGGCAATCTTAGGTGGAGCCGGCGAGTCTTCATCTTCAATGAAGTCTCCCAGATGGCTGTCATCTTCTTTGCCAATAGGACTTTCCAGGGAAACCGGTTCCTGGGCAGTCTTAATAATTTCTTTTATTTTTTCCAGAGGTAGTTCCATTTTTTGGGCAATCTCCTCTAAAGTTGGCTCCCTACCCAAATCTTGCAGTAGAAGTCTGGATACACGTACCAATTTATTGATAGTTTCAACCATATGTACCGGCACCCTTATAGTTCTGGCCTGATCAGCAATAGCCCGTGTAATAGCCTGTCTAATCCACCAGGTGGCATAGGTACTGAACTTGTATCCCCGACGGTAATCAAATTTTTCTACCGCCCGAATTAAACCCATATTCCCTTCCTGGATTAAATCTAAAAAAAGCATACCTCTACCCACATAACGTTTGGCAATGCTAACCACCAATCTCAAATTAGATTGAACTAATACTCTTTTTGCCTGCTCATCCCCAGCCTCCATACGTTTGGCTAATTCTATCTCTTCATCTGCAGTCAACAGCCTTATCTGGCCAATTTCTTTCAGGTACATCTTTACTGGGTCGTCAAGTTCGATGCTTCTGCCAATGCCCAGATCAGAGGCATCTTTCTTTTTAGAAACAGCCAGAGTCCCTTTTTTCTTTGGTTTTTCCTGATCGACTATAAAATCTTCTTCTTTGTCTTCTATGTCCTCTTCCTCGTCAATAACATCAACGCCATACCTACTCAGGGTATCGTACAGATCTTCTATTTTATTTATATTCAATATTTCGTCATCCAGATAGTCTTCTATCTCCTGGAAGGTAACATAGTTTTTTTCTTTTCCCTTTTCAATTAGTTTGTCTATCTCTTTCTCTTGTTCCTTTGCCATATAACCAGCTCCTCTACATGACATTTGATATTTAATTGATA
This sequence comes from Candidatus Atribacteria bacterium, assembly GCA_029553585.1. GTDB lineage: Bacteria > Atribacterota > Phoenicimicrobiia > Phoenicimicrobiales > Stramentimicrobiaceae > Stramentimicrobium. Next base: position 1,431 of record JAKPKS010000067.1, read on the forward strand.
AAAAATTATTAAGCCATATTTTTTATTTTCTGTAAAATATTCTGATATTTCTGCAACATGGCAGGAGTGACTTCTTTTTTATTTTTCTCATCTTTTTCTATTTCGCTTTTTATGGTATTCAATTCCAGAGTAAGATTATAAGTTTTAATAGCCCTGATGGAGCGTTCCAAAGCGGCTGAATCCAATGAAATTAAGTCTTTTAATATAATCTGTGATAAAAGATTAATTATTTGAGGGTTCTCAATAAGGTCCATCACTTTTTGTACAGATATTCTTTCTCCTTTTTTTTTCAGGTTTATAATGACAGAGATAATCTCCTGATGTTCTGGTATTGAAAAATCTTCTACATTCAGTTCTGAGAGAATCTTTTCCAGCTGGTCTTTTTTTTGCAGCATACTGCCTATTAATATTTTTTCAGCATTAATATGGGTTGATTCTACCAGTGAATCAGTAGAAATGCGGGGTAATTGCCTGTCCCCTTTTTTATACCGGTTTAAATCCTTAAGGATGCTATCTTCGGTTAATCTTAACCTTTCTGCTAACTTCTTAACTTCATTATTTAATTCAATATTACTATCGATAGCGCTTAAATCCTGAAATAACTCTCTTATAATAGATACCTTTCCTTCTGTAGTAGCTGGATTGAATTGCTGTATTAAGATCTTTAATTTATAGTCTATCAAAGGCAATGCCCTCTCAATCAGGTTTATAAAAAATTGCTTCCCTTTTTTTAAAAGGATATCGGCAGGATCACTATTAGCCGGCAATGAAATAACCCTTACCTTTATACCAGCTTTTTTTATCAGACTGAGACTCCTTAAGGTAGCACTTTGTCCGGCAGTATCAGCATCAAAGGCAACAATCATTTCATCAGCAAATCTTTTCACGAAACTGATCTGCTGGACAGTCAAGGCAGTGCCTAAAGAAGCAACAGCATTGTCCACCCCAAACTGATGAGCCATCAATACATCGGTATAGCCCTCCATCACAATGACCTGATTTTGTTTACGAATACTTTTTTTAGCCTGAAAAAAACCATAGAGGTTTTTACTCTTCTGATAGACCAATGTTTCGGGGGAATTTATATACTTAGGTAATTTATCATCCAATACCCTGCCACCAAAGGCAATTATATTCCCCTGTAAATTGAAAATTGGGAAAATGATTCTATTCCGAAAATAATCAATGGTCTTGTTTGTTTTAGTGCTTTTTGAAGCCAAACCTGCTTTAAACAAACCTGCGGGTGTTATTTTTTTGGATAGAAAAACATTCACCAGATGTTCAAACCCGGGCAAGGCATATCCCAATTCAAATTTATTTATTATTTCTTTGCTAAAACCCCTCTTTAATAGATAATCTAAAGCCGATTTTCCCTGTGTTAAAAATAAATTCTTTTGATAATAATCTGCTGCTATTTCATTTAATCTATAGATTAATTCTTTTTCCTGTATATTTTTACTATTTTGTTTTTCACTGACTGGCAGGGATACCCCTGCTTTCTGGGCTAACATCTTAATGGCTTCCGGAAAATTTAATTTCTCCATTTTCATAATAAAAGTAAAGATATTCCCTCCCTCTCCACAGCCAAAACAATGAAATATTTGTCTTTCTTCATCCACCATAAAAGAGGGAGTTTTTTCATGATGAAAAGGGCAAAGTCCTTTGAAGTTCTTTCCGCCTTTTTTGAGAGGGACATATTCAGAGATAACCGCTACAATATCAAGCCTGGTTCTTATCTCATCTAAAATCTCTTCAGAATATCTTGCCAAATATCTACTCCTTAATAATCCTTAATAATTGAAACCCTATTAATTATATATTCTACAAATAAAGTAAAAATCCTTCTTTCTTTGTGTTATTTTATAAAAATCATTCTGTCAGTCTATAAATAATACTTCCTGGCCAGAATGATTATTATTTAATAATATTTTAGAAGCAGTAAAATATTTTTTTATATTTTCCTTAAATTATCTTTTTTAACTTTTCCATACTTCCCGCCACCGCCAGATTGTAATATTAATTCACCCTTATGGGCTAATATAATGTCATAGGCAATCTTAGAGCCCACCACTTTGCTTAGTGTAGCGAAGTCAGTGTGGTGAAGGACATTCATTTCGGTCCCTAACTGGTTAAACAATGTTTCCTTTGTTTTCTGTCCAATACCGGGGACAAATTCCAATGGAATCTGATGATAATAGGGTGGGCGGTGTGACGGTGAACGAGATTCACAGTTACCACTGATTTCTATAATTCTATCCAGTACCCCTTTAGTAATCCTGTTACTGCCGCATTTTTCACAAAAAAGTACCGGGGGTAAGTCAGCGGCGGTTGCAGTATAGCTACATTCTTCACAATGCGTTCGATGATATTTTCCCAATTTAGGATCAAGGCCATAGTTAGCAATTACCGCTCTGCCGGATTCTTTTTTTAAAGCCATTAATAATTCCTTAAAGGTTGGCTGTTCCATGCGAATAATATTATATTCACGACCAATTTTGGGCAGAGAATGTGCATCGGAATTGGTTAAAAATGTAAACCTGTTTAGTTCCGGTAAACAATCGGCAAGATAGGTGTCAGCACTTAAACCTAATTCAATAGCAGGAATTTTCTGTAAAGTAAGGGGATTAAATATTTCCGCTAAATGAGCAGTACAGCTACCGAAAATACTTTTATAAGGAGTAAATACGTGAGCAGGTATTGCAATTCCTCCGGAACTGTCAGTTAAATCATGAAATTCCTGAGCAGTAATCCCACTATTTTGTGAACTTAAATTTGGATTGGTGACTAACTTGCTAATTTTAATGCTGAATTGACGAATATCGGAAAAATAAGGAAAGTAGGCAATCTGATGTGATAAACCACTATTGTCTTCTTTTGTTTCTATCTCTGAACCTAAAATAATGGTCACTCTATCCTGATATCGTAAACCACCATCTCTTAATTCACACATTTCACCAGAATTCAGCATTTTTTCAATATCACGTATTACATAGGGGGAGGCACAATCAACAATTCCAACTATATCTATACCCTTCCTCATCAGACATTCCTGAGCTATATTGGCAAAGGTCAAATCCCGGGAGGCGGTAACTTTAACTCGCAAATTCTCCTCAGTTCGCCCAATATGTACATGTAGATCTACAAAATACTGCTCTTCCCGATTTTTTGTCATTTCCCCAGCCACCAGAGAATGCCTATCAATGATTTAGCATCCCTGATCTTTCTTTCTTTTATTAAATGGCTCACTTCTTCCCGGCTTACTTCAGTTATTTCTATAAATTCATCCTGGTCGGTGTTGCTTTTAGTTTTAACCAAATCCCGGGCATAAAAAAGAGTCAACTTCTCACTGCAAAAACCGGGTGCTGAATAAAAATCCATTATTATTTCGAGTTTTCTGGCCAGGTAACCGGTTTCTTCTTCTAATTCCCTTCTTGCGCAATCAATTATCTCTTCTTCTGGTTCCAGAGTGCCTGCCGGGAGTTCCAGTAATATCTCTTCAACGGCTTTACGAAATTGTCTGACTAAAATTATCATTTGTCCTTCTTTTTCCGCCAGCATAACTACTGCACCAGGGTGTTCAACAATTTCTCTGACTGACTTTTTCCCATCAGGCAGAATCACTTCATCTTTTCTCAAACGAACTATTTTACCTTTATATATTTTTTCAGAATTTATGGTCTTTTCCCATAATCTATCCTGATTCATAGTATGATTACCTATCCTTCTTTTTTGAATCAATTTTCAAATCAAGTTACTTTAAGCACATCCCTTTTGCTTTTAAAAATTAAAATATTTTAGTTAAAATCGCTGTAGTTTTGGCTTGACCTTTTTTATTTTGCAGGATTAAGCAGATCGCGATAAGCTGGAATACCATACATTGACTCAGCATTTTTAACGGCATTAAGGATGGCTTGTACCATTAATTCGGCAGCAAGAATACCAACTACATTAACCTCTGCTTCGACCTCACCAGTACCTGAACAAAAAATAGTATCACCATCAAACATGGTATGTACCGGGATAATAGCACGGGCAAAACCATTGTGAGCCATCATAGCCACTTTTGTGGCACCAGCCTTAGTTAGTTTGGCATTGGTTGCTATGGCTCCTATAGTTGTATTTTCAGGAAATTGCTCAACTCCATTTTTAGATAGATTAGTGTCTTGCAAATAAGAAATGGTATTAACAAATCTTTTTTTATCATCATCTAAAGCTCCGGCAATAATTTCCCCGCTTTGAGGATCAACAACATCTCCAAAGCAATTAACAGCAACTATTGCTCCTATAACCAATTCGCCTCGTCTAAAACTTGTCGAACCAATACCGCTTTTCATGCAATAAGCCCCACCCCTCACCTTCCCTACCGTTGCGCCAGTTCCAGCTCCAATGTTTCCCTGACGATCTTCCCGGTAAGAAGCATTCAGGCAGGCATTATAACCCATCTGAGCATCTGGTCTGACACGAAAATCTGCAACACCTAAATCAAAAAGAACAGCAGCCGGTACAATGGGGACTTTAGTAAGCCCTACATCAAACCCTATTTCACGTTCTTCAAGATATTTCATTACCCCTGTGACACCATCTAATCCGAAAGCGCTGCCACCGCTTAGATAGATAGAATGTGCTTTTTCAACTAAATTAACCGGGTTAAGGAGAGCTGTTTCTCTGGTACCGGGAGCCCCGCCCCTAACCTCAACTCCGGTTACCGCTCCTTTCTCAAAAATCACCACGGTACAGCCAGTGCCACCCTGTAAATCCTGACTGTGTCCCACCTTCACGCCTGGAACATCAGTAATATAATCTTTTAAATTTTGGGATTGAAAATATTTTTCCATATCTAACCTCTGTTATTCAGAAGATAAATTGTTATCCTACTTAGACATAGCTTGAAATACTTTTTCACCATTTTCTATTTCAAACAAGAAAGTCCCCTTTCCAGTGGGCACTCCATCAGTCATATCCCAGGTCAGCTGAATTCCTTTAAATCCCTTTACATTACGGCAATAATCTCTGATTTTTATTCTTTCTTCAGCTAACTTTTTAGGGTCTCCAGTAACTCCAGTATTTTCTATAGCTTCCTTTATCATATATACACTGTCGTAATAGTTAGTAGAAAGAGAGGCTGGTTCTATACCGTCATGGTCTTTTTTGTAAGCCTCGCGAAAAGCCTGCCAACGAGGGTCATCCAGATTCAGGTCAATATAATTATAAATAGAAATCCCTTCTAAGCTTTCTCCCCCAGTGGTATATAACGCAGTATCATCTGCACTGCTGAAAACCAATATTTTAGCTTTATCCTTCCAGCCCTTTTTTACCAGTTCAATAATGATTTTAGCAGCTTTCTCTGAATTACAAGTCAGCATAATCCCATCAGGTTTTTGTGCTAAAGCCTTTAAAACCAGCGGCTCAAACATAACTGCATCAGTAGGTACGTCAACCTGTGATAACATCTTTGCCCCGGCATTTTCTATCCCGATGGCATGAGCTTCTGCCATTGGAGGCCAGGCTGCCCAGTTTTCCACAAATTGTACCACTGTCTTCATATCCGGGTGCAATTTTGCCCAGGCTTCAGTTATGGGAGGAAGTTTTTCTTCAGTTATGGGATACCAGGACAAAGTCCAAGGAAAATATTCCACAGCATATTCATAGCTGGTGGAAGAGACCATACTGAATAATCCAGCTTTCACCGCTATAGGGACAGCTGCCATGATGCAGGCTTCCGGGACCGGGCCCATTACTACCAGCGCTGAATCGACCAATTTCGCCATTTCTTCCATAGCCTTATCCTTGCTAACGCCAGTGTCAATAACATCAATTTTAATCGGTTTGCCCCTTACCCCGCCGGCAGCGTTAATTTCTTCAGCTGCACGGTTTGCACTCCAGGACATATATTCACCAATACTGGCAATTGGGCCGGTTACACTATTTAAGAAAGGTATTTTCCACTCATCTACCATTACATCCTGTCCAGAAGTACCTATAGTTGCAGCTATTAAAATAACCATCACTAGCAATGAAATACTAAAAATAACTACTGCTTTATTTTTCATACTATTTTCCTCTTATTAATATTGCTTATATAATGCGGTTTGACCGTTATTGTAATTATTTTAGATTAAGTCTCAAATCATTCTTCTATTTATTTGCTTAATTCTTCTCTTCATCTATAAAACTGTTCCATCTCAGGGGAGGTTAACGTTTTTAAGAAATCCACTTGCTATTACGGGGCAGTTTAGACTTTAAACTCCATAATAATCTTCTGGTAATAAGGCCTTCCGGACGTAACAGGATAATAATCACTAAAAGCCCTCCGTAAATAACCTGTCGCCAGGAAGCAATCGAGCTGGGAAATATTAAGGGAATAGCCTGTAAAAAAAAGGTTGAGATGATAGTTCCCCACATCGTAGTATAGCCACCTACAAACAGGATACACATTAGGTAACCAATCATATTGAAAGTGAAAAATTCAGGTGATAGGCTTCTCACTAAAAAAGCATCTAAAATGCCGGCTATTCCTGCTATGATACAAGAAATAATCTGAAAAAGCATTCCCAGTTTTTTTATATTAATCCCAAGTGTAACAGCTACTTCTCTATCTGTAAAGGCCACTGATGCTGCTCTGCCCAGACAGGAATGGTCAATCTTATAAATAAAGAATCCTATGACCATTACTAAAAAATAGCTGATAAAAAGTATGTTTTCTATAGCAGGTATATGAAAAAATCCAATAGTACCTCCTAATATTTTCCAGTTTTCAATTATCGTTTTAATAATAAATACCGAGGTTAGTCCTACTATTACTACTGTAAAGCAAGGTGCCTCGCCAATAGCCAGAGAAAAAGTATAGCCTATAATAACATTTAGCAATATTCCTGAAAATAGAATTAGTAAAAAAGGACAACCCCAAACTTTAGCTGCATAACCGCTCAAATAGGCGGATATAGCCATGCAGGCTACAATCAGAAAATGCAGTTGTCCCACTTTATAGGGCAAATAAAGAGCCCACCCCATTAGTATATAAATAGCAGTGAATCCCAAAAAATAATAGATGACTTCTGACAATATTTATCACCAAAATTTTAATCCTACATTTTGATACCAAACAAACCTTGCGGCCTAATAAGTATAACTACTAACATTAATACAAAGGCAATGACATTAGACCAGGATCCTGAAATATATCCAACAGCCATAGTCTCGATGATGCCTAAAAGAAGGCCGCAAACTAATCCACCCTGCAGGTTTCCTAAACCAGAGACTATGGATATTGCCAACATTTTTAGGGCAACAAACTCACCTAACCAGGGAGAGGCTGAACCAATAAGCATTGAGAAAAGCAGAGCTGAAAAACCACCCAAAAGCCCAACAATGAAATAACTAAATAGACTGGTTCTAATAACTGGTATTCCAACCAGACTCGCTACAAAACGATTTTCAGCAATTGCCCTGAAGAATCTACCCTGGTTAGTATGATAAACAATATAAAAAACTATTGAGACGGCAATAAATCCTCCGAACAAGGCAAACATCTGGCCATGAGAAACCGTAATTAGCCCTGAACTTAGGATATTCCCACCTACCCATTTAGCAGGAAAGCTAACTGGAAAGCCATAATTAATTGAATGGGACATTATATCCATCATAATCATAGCTATTCCCATAGAGGCAATAAATGAGGCGTTGATGTCCACGTTATGTATCCTATTTATCTTCCTAAAAACAGGCTCAACTAATATATTTAAGATAACAGAGGTAGATAAACCTGCCAGAATAACCAAAAAGATATTGCCAGACAACTGTAAAACCCACCAACAGGCATACATAGATGCGACCACTATCTGAGGGTAGGCAAATTGGATAATCCTAGCTACCAGGTACATTAGATTAAACCCGGTAACCAATAAAACATAGATACTGCCTAAAGCTAAGCCGCTTATTAGTTGAGCTATAAATATTTCCATCAATACTCACTTTCTTACATACACGATAAAGCAATTTATGACAATAATTAACCAATGCCAAGATATGCCTGCCGTATTTTGGGATTATTCATAATATCACGGGAAAATCCAGTTAAGACGATCTCTCCAGTTCGCATCACATAACAACGACTACTGCATTCCAAAGCTTTTTTAGCATTTTGTTCGGCTACCAATATAGAATATCCCTCTTTGTTTAATTCTACTATGATATCAAAAATATCAGCTACAATCTTAGGGGCTAAACCTAAGGAAGGTTCATCTAATAAAATTAATTTTGGTTTGTACATTAGAGCCCGACCAATAGCTAACATTTGCTGCTCCCCGCCACTCAAGGTTCCAGCTGTTTGCTTCAGCCTTCCCTTTAAAACAGGAAAATAAGTAAAAACTCTATCCAGGTTTTGGTCAAAATCGCCAAATGAATGGTAAGCTCCTAATTGTAAATTTTCCAATACGGTCATTGAGGAAAAAATTATATGGCCTTCTGGAATAAGGCAAAGTCCAGAATTTACAATTCTGTCAGTGGGCTGCCTGGCAATGTCTTTTCCTAAAAACCAGATTTGACCTTTCTGAGCCCTATGTATGCCAATTATAGCCTTCAACAATGATGTTTTGCCAGCACCATTTGAACCAATTAAGGCAACTAATTCTCCTTGATTTATTTCCAGATTTAAAGAATTTATTGCGTTGATTGGTCCATAAGAAACTGCTAAGTTCTCAACTTTTAAAATCTTATTTCTATTCTCCAAGATAAGCCTCTATGACGATAGGATCATTCCGTATTTGTTCAGGATTGCCTTCACTAATCTTTTCGCCAAAATCAAGAACAGTAATCCAATCAGAGATTTCACTTATAAATTTTATATCATGGCTTACCACAATAATGGTGACTCCCTTTTTATTGATCTCCCTTATAACATTAGATAAAACTTTAGTTTCTTCAATACCCATACCAGCGGAAGGTTCATCAAGCAGTAAAAGTTGAGGATCTGATATTAAAGCTCTGGCCACCTGTACCATCTGGCGTTCTACCCAGACCAATTCACTGGTCCAGAAGTCGGCATAATCAGGTATACCAATAAATTTCAATACCTCGATTGCTTGCTTTTTTATTTTTCTTTCTTGACAGGAAAAATAAAAAGGCTTAAAAAACAGATTCAAAAAAGAATTATAACCGGTAAAACATTGGCCAGTCATGACATTATCAAGAACGGTCATATTGGGGACTAATCTCGCATCTTGAAAGGTCCTGCTGATTCCCAATCTACTAATTTTATCCGGGGCAAGATAGCTTGTTTCTATAGAATTAAACCATACCTTTCCTTCAGTTGGTGGATATAACCCCGATACTACATTAAAAAGGGTAGATTTTCCTGCGCCATTAGGGCCAATTAAACCATGAATTTTATTTTTTTGTATATTTATATTAACATCTTTTAAGGCCTGTACGCCGCCAAAAGATTTAGACAAATTTTTCACTTCCAACATTGATTTTTCTTCTATCATAAAAAATAATCTCCCTAAAGTGAAAGCAACCCCTATTGATTATAATCCAAATCATAAAATATAAAAATAATAATAAGCCAATTGAAGAAAATGTTAAGCTTAAATCTAATAATTTTTTTGTTTGATTTAGTAATAGAATAGATAAAGTAAAAAGGGTGATACGCTTATAGGAATAAATGAACTCTTTTCGGAATAAGCGAGACACCCTTATCATACTTTTTATTTTCCGTTATTCAGCTTATTGAGTACTACCCAAACTTCTATCCTGAAACGATTTTTTCTCCCCTTATTAAAGCCTCTTTATTTAAGGCAAGTATCTTTTCAGGTTGTTTGCTCAGTGCTTCCTCCAGAGACTTAAAAACTGTTTCCATCTTTATACTTTTTCTCTTAGCTACATAACTACCCAGGGTCACCATGTTAGCAATTCTAAGATTGCCAAGTTCATTGGCTATATCATTAGCCGGGACTTTTACTACTTCTACATCGTCTCTCTTCACATCCCGAAAAATAAGTGATTGATTAACTATTATTATACCGCCTTTTTCTACCAGAGGTTCAAATTTATCTAAAGAAGGCTGGTTCATTGCAATTAAACTAACAGGATTAGTAACAACCGGAGAGGCAACTTCTTCTGAAGAAACGATGACCGTACAGTTGGCAGTACCCCCTCGCATTTCCGGACCATAGGATGGCATCCAGGATACATGTTTTCCTTCTAACATACCAGCCTGAGCAATAAGTCTTCCCATCAGCAAGATTCCCTGTCCGCCAAAGCCGGCAATAATGATTTCATCTAACATTTAAGATACCTCCTCTAAATTTTTAAACTCTCCTAAGGGATAGTATGGTATCATATTTTTTTCTAACCACTCATTGGACTCTTTTGGGCTTAAACCCCAGTTAGTGGGACAGGTGGAGAGAATCTCTACCAGGGAGAAACCCTTACCATCAAGCTGAAATTGAAAAGCTTTTTTAATAGCTTTTTTAGCTTTAATAATATAGGCTGGCTTGGTTAAAGCTACCCGCTCTATATATGCCGGGCTATTTAAAGTAGAGAGTAATTCACAAACGCGAATGGGCATTCCCATCGTTTTAGGGTCTCGACCATAGGGCGAAGTTTGAGTAATCTGACCTTCCAATGTAGTTGGCGCCATCTGCCCACCAGTCATGCCGTAAACCGCATTATTTACAAATATTACAGTGATTTTTTCGCTCCGGTTAGCCGCATGCACTATTTCAGCAGTTCCTATGGAAGCTAAGTCACCATCGCCCTGATAGGTAAATACAACATTATCGGGTTTCACCCTTTTTATTCCGGTAGCTGTTGCAGGGGCTCTGCCATGGGCGGCTACTATCATATCACAGTCAAAAAATAGATAAGCAAATACAGCACAACCCACTGGAGCAACACCAATAGTGTCTTTGGTAATATTTAAATCATCCAGAGCCTCTGCCACTAAACGATGAATAATTCCATGGTGGCAACCCGGACAATAGGTAAAGGGCACATCGGTTAAAGATTTAGGCTTCTCAAATACTTTTTTCATCAATTTCATTCACCCCCGTAAATTTTTTCTAAAAATAAATTCTCAAAATTAAAATTGCTGCCAATATTATGCTAATAATTTTTTAACTTCTTCCAATATCTCTACCGGTGAAATAACTACACCACCTGTTCTTCCATAAAAGTTTATTTCAGCCTTGTCACATGCTGCCAATTGAACATCTTCTAACATTTGTCCCATGCTCATTTCGGTAACCAATATCTTCTTTGCCTTGTGTGCATTATCTCCGATTATTTGGTAGGGAAAAGGATAAAGGGTAACAGGTCTCATCAATCCAATATTGATACCCTCTTTTTTGGCTTTTTGAATGGCAGTCTTAACAATCCGGGCGACTATACCATAAGCTACCACAACTATATCCGGGTTATCCATATTTACTAATTCACATTCTGCTTCTTTTTGCATATCAAGGTATTTCTGCTTAAGTCTATTATTGATTTTTTCCATTTCGATTGGATCTAAATTGAAAGGTACAATCCTGCGGGCTTCCCTTCCCTCGCTGGAACCAAGAGCCCAGCTCTCTTTGGAAGGAATGGTTTTAACGTCAAATTCTTTAAATTCAACCGGTTCCATCATCTGCCCTAATAACCCATCCCCTAAAATCATGGCCGGGTTTCGATACTTATCAGCGAGATTAAATGCTTTTATGGTGAGATCCACTAATTCCTGAACAGAGGATGGGGCTAATACAATAAGATGGTAGTCTCCATGTCCACCACCTTTGGTTGCCTGAAAATAATCCCCCTGTGCCGGCTGAATAGAGCCTAAGCCTGGGCCCCCTCTCATTATGTTAACAATTACACAGGGCAGCTCAGCACAGGTTATATAAGAAATCCCTTCCTGTTTTAAACTAATTCCCGGGCTGGAAGAAGAAGTCATCACCCGTCCACCGGCTGCCGCAGCTCCATAAACCATATTGATTGCAGCTAATTCACTTTCCGATTGTAAAAAGGTAGCACCTTCAATTTTCAGTAATCGCTTAGCCATATAAGCAATTAATTCGCTTTGCGGGGTTATGGGATAACCAAAATAGTAACGGCATCCAGCATGAATGGCAGCTTCTCCAATTGCCTCATTTCCTTTCATTAATAATCTATCTACCATTGATAATCCTCCTTAAATTTAGAGAGTAAAGATTGACATTATTTATACACTTCTATTGCAACTTCCGGACAGGTCATTGCACAAAAAGCACACCCGGTACATTTTTCCGGATCAATCTGTTCAGCCGGATGATAACTCTTTTGATTAAATGACTTTGACATTACCATTATCCTGGGGGGACATACCAGGGTGCATAATTCACAGCCTTTGCATCTTTCACGATCAATAATCACTTTTGCCATAAAAAACCTCCTTATTAATTTTTCAAATCTCTCCGATTTTTATTAATGCTCCATTTTACTTCTGATTCATTCCAGGGCAATTCCATAAATCGTTGAATTAACACTATTTCCTCCGTAATATTTTGCCTGCCTATCTTCTGGTACAAGGATTTTTCAATTGTCAGGTATCTTATTGGTAAATCAAGTTTTTTAGACACTTCCTGTACAATATTATGCCCTTCTGTTATTACCTTCTCATCAGTTTGTTCCTCCAAGTTGGGATTACTGATCAGCCCATTAATTTTTAAACGAGAAAATAGCTCAATGTCTTTCAACATGATTTGAATCTGCTCCGCATTTCTGGTAAAAGGCCGATAGGGATTGATAACCATATTCAGTTGATAGCCAGTATCTTTCAAAACAGGATTAAAACTGGCCAATGCTTTTGCTCCAACTTCATCGCCCCCAACATCGATAAGCAGTATACGATTAGAGTCTTGTATGGTTCCTTTTATTTCAGGTGAAATTAATGGTAAATCAGCTAAAGCCAATTTGCCTTCAGGCGCTATTACTTCAATGCCTAATTCTGCTAATTTTTCTCTCTTATCTCTGGTACGAAAATAGGGATTGACGATATCCAGATCAACGAGAATAACTCTTTCTTTATTCCTCAACATTTCCAAAGATTGATTAATCGCTATTTCAGTTTTTCCACTGCCAAAACTTCCAGTGAAAATGATTATATCTTCTTTCAATAAACTTTTTCCTCCTCTTCTCCCCTTAATACTCTTAATCCCCCCTGACATAGTGAAAGCATCTCTTCTTCTCCTGGATAAACCATCACCAGAGCAATAAAACTCACTCTATCCTTAATTTGCTCAACTACGTAACTGGAATGAGATATACCCCCGGTTAGAATAATGGCATCCACATTCCCTTTCAGTACAGTAGCACCTTCTCCAATCTGTTTAGAAATCTGGTATATCATGGCATCCAGAATTAGTTTTGCTTTCAGATTTCCTGTTTTTATTCTGGATATTACCTGTTCCACATCATTGGAATTTAAATAGGCAACCAATCCACCCTTCCCTTTAATCATTGCCAGTATCTCATTCTGAGAATATTTTCCGGAAAAGCATAACTGTACCAGATCACCTACCGGTACAGTTCCGCTTCTTTCCGGTGAAAAAGGACCCTCCCCATTTAAGGCATTATTAACATCCACTACCCTGCCTTTTTTATGAATTCCGACAGAAATTCCACCACCCATATGTACCACTATAAAATTGACATCCTCATATGTTTTCCCTAAAGCTGCTGCTGCCTTTCGGGCAACTGCCTTTTGGTTCAGTGCATGAAAAATACTCTTTCTGGGTAACAGGGGCATTCCTGATATGCGCGCGATATCCTCCATTTCATCCACTATTACCGGATCAACTATGTATGCAGGAACGCCCTTTTTGGCAATATGATACGCTAATATAGCGCCCAGATTGGAAGCATGTTCCCCAAAAATTCCTTTACGTAGATGATTTATCATTTTTTGATTAACCCGGTAGGTACCACTGGGCAACGGTTTTAACAAACCCCCTCGCCCAACCACGGCATCAATATTCTCGAGATTAACTGATTTCTTTTTGAGAAAATCCAGAATCATCTTTTTTCTAAATTCGTATTGGTCCATTATCCTATCAAATGTTTTCAATGATTCATTGGAGTGTGCTATTTTTTCTCCGAATAACAAAGTCTCATTTTTGAAGAGAGAAAGTTTGGTGGTTGTTGAGCCAGGATTAATTACTAAGATATGATAATCAGGCAAGAAAATCACCTCTCTTATTATATTTTAGCTACTGTAATAGGCACTCATGAGAATACCAAGAGCTATAGATCTTACTTTGGATAGAGGTTGGTCAGAACGTGAAACTAATATTACAGGTGCAGTGGTACCAAGCAAAACTCCAGCAGGTTCAGCATCAGCGAGATAAACCAAGCCTTTGGCAAAAATATTTCCGGTTTCAATCTCAGGAACCAGAACTACATCCACTTCTCCGCTCACAGGAGAGTCAATGCCCTTTTGTAGAGCAGATTCTCTGGATATGGCATTATCGAAGGCTAAGGGGCCATCTACTATGCCACCGGTTATCTGCCCCCTATCAGCCATTTTAGATAAACATGCTGCATCAATACAGGCTGGCATATCTGGATTGACTAATTCTACCGCAGCCAACAACGCAATTTTTGGTTTTTCAATTTCCAGACAATGACAAAAATTAATAACATTTTGTAAAATTTGTGCTTTTTGTTCCAAATTTGGGGCAATATTCATGGCTGCATCTGTAACAATAAGGAGTTTTTCATATTTTTTCAGTTTAAGAATATAGGCATGGCTTAATAATCGTTTAGTTCTGAGTCCTATATCCTTATCGAGAACTGCCTTTAGTATACTATCAGTACCCAGCATGCCCTTCATTAATAATTCTGCCTGCCCTTCTCTCACCAGCTTTACTGCTTTTCTGGCTGCCTCATATCTGTCCTTTTCATTAATAATTTCATAATTCTGGTGTTCTATGTTTAGTCCTTTACAGACTCTAATAGTTTCTTCCCTATCGCCGACTAAAATACCGTTTATCAATCCCATTTTGCGGGCTTGTTCCACTGCAATCATAACATCTTCAGCTTGAGATGCCGCCACTGAAATTACTTTAGGACCATAATGAATAGCTTTTTCCACAACCTCTTCAAATGACTTTAACATACTTCAGTCACCTCATTTTTTATGAAATTATAAAAAAGGTAAAAGAATAAAATCATCTTCCAGTAGAATTTCCCGAATTACCATAAACTCTGCCTTCCTCTTCACCAGACAATACTCTTAAGGCTCCCAGTGCCAGGGCTTTCATCTCTTCACTACCGGGGTAGACCAGGATAGGGGCGATAAAACACACCCTTTCTTTGATCCAGTTCACAAAAGTACTACCCAGTGCTCCCTTTTCCCCAGCTCCATTACCCGTGATCACAATTCGGTCAACATTGCCTTTCAGCACAGTAGCCATCTCCCCAATGCACTTGGCAATCTGATAAGCCATGGCTCTATAGATTAATTCAGCCTTTTTATCCCTCTGCGCTATTCTCTGTTCGACTTCCAAGGTATTATTAGTTCCTAAATAGGCAACAATACCACCCTTTCCCATAACTTTTTTTTGCATTTCAGGCAGAGTATATTGTCCTGAATAGCACATTTTTATTACTTCCAGTACGGGTAATGTACCAGAACGTTCAGGAGAAAAAGGACCCTCGCTGCTGGCATTATTTACATCAATCATTTTCCCTTTTTGGTGGGCACTAACTGAAATTCCTCCACCTAAATGGACTACAATTAAATTGAGCTCCTGATATGGTTGGCCAATCTCCTGGGCAGCTTTACGGGCAGCAGCTTTTAAACTAAGGGCATGGGAAAGACTATCTCGTTCTATTTCTGGAAGACCAGAAATTCGGGCTATGGGCTCTATCTCATCTACCGCTACCGGGTCAACAATAAAAGAGGGAACATTTATTCTTTGGGCAAGTTCATAAGCAATTTGAGCAGCTAAATTAGATGCGTGTTCAAGACGAGGTCTCTCCCGTAATTCTTCTAACATAATATCATTGATATAATAGGTTCCACTGGGCAGAGGGGAGAGCAACCCGCCCCGGCCTACAATAGCATCAAAATCGGCTAAGGAAAAATGGTTTTCTTCTAAAGTCTGTAAGATTAATCGCTGTCTGAACAAATGTTGGTCAAATAGTTTTTCAAAATTTTTCAATTCTTCGACACTATGCCGTATAGTTTTGTGAAAAATTTCCCGGTCACCCTGAAAAACGGCAATAGCTGTAGAGGTCGAACCAGGATTAATTGCTAAAACTTTAAAATTTTTTTCTTTATTCATAGAAACACCTCTTTGGTAGTTCTATATATGATATAAGCAACTTTTATGCCAAATATTATAATCAGTTCAGGAATAAGTAAAAAAGCTTTCCTAATAATAAGGAAAGCTTTCATATTGGCTCTTACGATCAAGCCTCTCAGTTAATTGAAATATTTTTATAAATAAAATCATATTTTTTTAACAAAGTTAATCATCAGCTGAAAATTGCAATAAATTGCATTTTATTGTTAATTATTTCAATTTTATTTATATATAATGGTTTATTTTAATGGTTTATTTAAGATATCTTCTGTAGATTCCTCATTTTTAAAAATAAATTCTTTTTTAATCCGATATTTATTCATCTTATAGTATATTGTTCTGGTACTTATACCTAATTTTTGTGCCGCCTTGTGAGCATTGCCCTGGAACATATTTAAAGTTTGTATTATAATTTTCTTTTCTGTTTCTGATTTTAAAGTTTGTAATTCGCTGCTCGCCTTTTCGGTTATTCCCGTAGTTTGTTCCGCTACTGGCCTTGCTTCTGCTTTATCTCGGTAGCCAGTTAGAGTGATAAATTCAGGAAGATGACTGTGCTTTAACGTACCTTCCTGCACTTTCATATTTATTACTGCTCTCTCAATAACATTTTCCAGTTCCCGGATATTGCCCGGCCAGGAATAATTAGATAATAGTGTAATCACATCTGAGGAAACATCTTTAATATTCCGGCCAAATTCCTGATTGCATTTTCTGATTATATTGTGTACCAGTACCGGAATGTCTTTTTTCCTTTCTCTCAGGGGAGGTATAAAAATAGGAATGACATATAACCGGTAATAAAGGTCTTCTCTAAAAAGTCCTTGCTTCACCACTTCTTCAAGGTTGGTATTAGTAGCAGAAATTATCCTGACATCTACATCAATAGGCTTATTGCTTCCCACTCTTACTATTTCCTTTTCCTGCAAAACCCTTAACAACTTGGCCTGCAAATTTAGACTCATCATAGCTATCTCATCCAGGAAAATAGTACCTCGATCTGCTTCTTCGAAAAGACCTTTCCGTCCCTTTTTACTGGCACCGGTAAAAGCCCCGCTTTCATAACCAAAGAGCTCGCTTTCCAGCAGGGTATCTGTTAAGGCTGAGCAATTTACCCTGATAAATTGCCGGTCTTTTCTGGAACTGTGGTTATGAATGGCATGAGCAAATAGTTCCTTTCCTGTCCCGCTCTCACCATATAATAATACTGTGGCAGGTGTATTAGCGGCCTTTATAGCCTGTTCTTTGGCAATAACTATAGCCCTGCTCTTACCTACAATATCATCAAAGGAATATTTAGCTTCCAGATGACGTACTATTTTTTTAACCTGATTCAATTCATCTGTTAATTTTCTTATTTCGGAGAGGTCATGAATGACGGCAACGCTGCCTTTTAATACCCCATCGACTATTACCGGGCCAACATTTACTATTACCTCTTTTTTATTGGGGCCAACCTTCATTCGAACTCCATGAACCGATTGCCTGGTTTGCAGCACTTTCATGTGCATGCTTTCACCTTCTGCAATATCCACATTTGATGACTTTCCTAATACATCTTTTTCGGTTAACCCTATTAATCTGGTATAAGCGTCATTCACTATGGTGTGAATGCCTTGCTCATTTACTACTGAAATAGCATCTTCTGTAGAGTTAATAACGGCTTTTAAAGTACTTAAAATCTCTTTTTGTTTATGAATTTCTTTAAGAAGGGATTCATTGATAGTACTTTTTTTATCTTTAATTTCTTTCTCCTTTCTGTCCATCGAGCATTTTACGGGCATGTTCAATACTGATGGAGCCATATTTTTCACCATCAAGCATCTTGGCAATCTCATACAATTGTTCATCTTTAGATAGTTTTTTTAACTCTATAGTAGTCTTATTTTGAGAGGCATATTTATTGATGTACAGGTGCTGATCAGCCTGGCAGGCAATTTGGGGTAAATGAGTTACAGCTATTACCTGATGGGAATGAGCCAGTTTTGCTAATTTTCGGGCGATAGTTTCTCCCAAACGCGCTCCCACTCCGCTGTCAATTTCATCAAAAATCATGGTAGGTATTTGATCCGCCTTACTTAAGATAGATTTTAACCCTAACATTATTCTTGATACTTCTCCCCCTGACACAATTTCTGATAATGGTTTCAGCTTTTCCCCGGCATTGGTGGAGATGAAAAACTCTATTCGGTCAATACCTTTGGAATTAATTTTTATTTTTCTATCCCCGATCTTCAAACCATTCTGGTCTTCCTGCTGTTCTATCTGAACCAGAAAATTACAGTCTTTCATACCCAGTTCAGCCAACTCTTTAATTATATCCCGGGCTAATTGTTGAGAGATTGTTTTACGCTGGCTGCTTAATGCTAAAGATAGTTTAGTTAAGATCTCTTCATCTTCTTTAATTTCTTTGTTTAATCTCCCAATCTCAGCCTCATCATCTTCCATTGAGTTTAGCTGTGCCTGTAGATGGTCCTGGTATTTTAGTATCTCGCCAATCTGTGAACCATATTTATGTTTTAAATGGTTTATAAGATTCAGGCGTTCCTCGGCTTCCTGCAATTGATAAACATCCAGATCAATTTTTTCCTTATATTCTATTATTTGTGCCGAAATGTCTTCCACTTTAAAATTCAGGTCAGTTAATTGTTCTTTGATTCTATTAATGTTTTGGTCCAGTATTGAAATAGTATTGAAACTACTGATAAGTCTGGTTAAAACATCATAAACTGATACATTTGTATTGTTACCGTTTTCCAATAGTACTTCATTTGCCATTTCCATAATCTCTTTGATTTTAACCTGGTGTCTGATTACATTTAAAATTTCCTCTATCTCACAGTCTTCCCCTTCTTTCAATTTTGCCTGTTCAATTTCTCTGAGCTGGAATAAAAAGTAGTCCCTTTTAGATAAGACCTCAGAATGCTTTTGCACCAGTTGGTGCAGCAATTTATTTTTATGTTGCCATTGCTTATAAGTACTATCAAACTGCTCTTTCTGTTCCAAAAAAGAATGGTTCCCAAAACTATCTACAAAATCAATATGGGATTCGGGATTTAATAGTGATTGATGCTCATGCTGACCATGCAGGTCTATCAAATAATTGCCAATCTGTTGAAGAAAAGAAAGAGTTACTAATTGATTATTTATAAAACAGCTGCTTCTTTTGGTTTGAAGTATCTTTCTTTTAATGACTATTTGCAGGTCTTCCAGCGGAAGTTTAACAGTTTTCTTAAGTTCCTCTAACCGCTCAGGTGATATCGAATCTAAGTAAAATAAGGCTTCGATCTCTAAAAAATCCTGCTCATTTTTAAGCCAATTTGGATTAAACGGGGCACCTAAAATCACATTTATTGCTTCAATTATCATTGATTTACCAGCCCCGGTTTCTCCGGTAATAACATTAAGCCCCTGTTCAAACTCTACGTTGAGCTCATCTATCAGGGCAAAGTTTTTAATCTTGAGATAACAGAGCATGACTTAAGACCGCCCTTCGTCTCCGGCAATATTAGGAATTACCCTCCCGCTCCACTTCAATTTCCTTCTTAATATACTGTAAAAACTTTTTCTGGGAAAAGTAACCAATAATGTTTTATATTTAGATTTATGAATCGATATTACATCATTTTCTGCTAAATCAAAACCTTCCTGCCCGTCAATAGTTAGCATTACCTCCTGTCCTCTGGAGCGGACAATGATTTTAATATGGTCATTATGATGAACTACCAATGTTCTGGCAGAGAGAGTATGAGGGCAGATAGGTGTAACAATGATGGTTTTTATATCAGGATAGATAATAGGCCCTCCCGCGGAAAGCGAATAGGCAGTCGAACCAGTGGAAGTTGAAATGATTAAACCATCAGCAGCATATTGGATAACATACTCTTCATTAATAAACATTTCCAGGTCAATCAGCCTGGCGAATAACTTTTTAGAGACAACTACATCATTAAGGCAATAAAAATTCCCGTTTTTTTTGCCTTTTCTCAAAATATAGCCGGATAACATCATTCTCTCTTCTATTTGATAATTATTAATTAAAATCTGGGGAAGGTAATAATCTATTTCCTCTATACCTATTTGGGTTAAAAACCCTAACCCGCCCAAATTGATACCGCAAACCGGAATGGCATGTGGAGAAGCTAATCTGGTAGCGCTTAATAAGGTACCATCTCCTCCTAATGAAAAAAATATATTTAATTCATGGTATGGCTCACTAAGGGTGTGTATCAGTTTTGATTCAGGAAATTGTGAAATCAGGTTTTCAGGGAGAAAAACATCTACACCCTGTTCCTGTAAAAACTTAACCAGTTTTTTAGTTATTTGCAGGCTTTTATCTCTTTCTTCATTAACAATCAAACCTGCTTTTTTAATCTTCATCTTTTTCTCCTCAAGCCATTTTAAAACAAAGATAGAGACCTAACAGGGTAAATAATGCCCCTAATAGAAAGAACAGAGCATTTTCAATTAACCTGGAACGAAAGTAGGGTAGCAGGAATCTTACCTCCGAAAATTTCCTGGTCTCCATATCAAATAAAAGGATACCATAAGGCTGATAGGCTAAGAAATACTCCAGAAGCTGCCTTCTGGTTTCCCTATTAGAAATTTTATTTTGAGAACCACTCTTCACCTCAACTACATAAACCCTGCCACTCTTTTTTACTAAGAAATCGATTCTTATCAGATAACGATGTGTAACAGTGCCGGCTTTGATGACTAGAGGCTTGCTCTGTTGTTTATCAATAATCTGAAACCCATTATTCTTTAACCACTTTTCAGCTGTTTTTTCAGCATGTTTACTGATTATTGCTCTTTTTACAGCCTGTCTACTGTAAAACATGTTTTTACATTTTAGATATAAAAAGAGAGAAAGTATGCCTCCCAGCAGTAAGATGATAACACTAAAAAAAATTTCTCTACTATTAATGGTAAAAAACAAGGGTATAACACCAAAGTTTATCAAATTCATTTAAAAAAATTAGTCAATTAGTATTTTGAAAAAAATGCTGGTGAGCTTCTCTGATAATTTTTTTAATGAATTCAATATGTACTGGATCTAAATAACTCTCTCCTTTATTTTTTATTAAATAAAGCAAGTATTCAATATTACCGGGAACATTTTTTAAAGGAGAATAAGTAATATTTTGGAATCGGAAGCTATTCTTTGTTTTTTCCAATAAAGTAAAAATTATCTCCTTATGGACTTCAGGATCGTCAACTATACCACCTTTTTTTACTGTTTTTCTGCCTGCTTCAAATTGTGGTTTTACTAAAGCAATAACTTCCCCCTCCGGTCTCAATATTTCTGCCAATACCGGAAATACTTTTTCTAAGGAAATAAAGGAAACATCAACAGTAGCTAAATCGAAAAGAAAATTAAAACTTTCTTTAGAGATATACCTTATATTGGTTTTTTCTATATTTACAACCCTTGGGTCCTGCCGTAAAGTCCAATCCAGCTGACCATAGCCGACATCTATACTGTATACTTTTTGAGCCCCGTGTTGTAAAAGACAGTCGGTAAACCCCCCGGTGGAGGCGCCTATATCTATCACTATTTTTCCAGTTACCCCGATATTGAATTCAGTTAAAGCCTTTTTCAGCTTATTGCCACCTCTGCTGACATAACGGGTTGTTAAACTTTCCACGGTTAATTTGCTATCAATATCACATCTGGTGCCAGCTTTAATGACTGTTAACCCATCTACTTTCACCAGGTTAGCCATAATATACCTTTTGGCTTTCTCGCGGGACTCTATTAACCCTTTATCAACCAGCAATTTGTCCAAACGTTCTTTTTTAACCATACTCAATAAGATTAGAAAGCTATCGTAAATTTAAAGTTTTTTTCTTAACCAGCCTTCGTCCCTCTCTAAAGGCACACTGATATCCATATGTCCAACCAAGGTATCCCTGTTACTGCCATCAACTAATATCTGTACTTTGTCAATATCAGGAAAAGAGGTCAGGGTTAGTACCAATGAATATACTGTTAGTAATTCCCCGGCACTCCCACCGGAATGATTTTTAATTACTTCTGAGGAAAGGTCTATATAGGCAATCCCATCACTGACATATAAAGCATTGATAGTGGTAGCAGGTGGTATGGTGGGAAAAAGATTATTGCTGACCGGTCCTTTAATAAGCTCTAAAACAGCCTGCTTGGCTATCTCATTGGTTTTTTTTATTTTTCTATATTCTGGTATCAGGTATTGCGCATTATCATCAGTAAAATATAGGGCTACTTCCTCTTCTTCTAAAACCAAGGGTGTCAGAGGAGGCTCCACTTTAATCTCTTCTAAAGGTTTTTCTACTTTTATCTTATCTCTTTCTGAAAACAAAGGAAGAATAAACTTATCGACTAAAAAGAAGATTGCAACCAGTAAAAGCATTAATACAACTATATTTATAGTTGACTTAAAGATATTATTTTTCTTTCTTCTTCTGGCCATTTCAATCCTCTATTTAAATATTTTTGGGCATATTCCTGAGATAGCCTTCTATTCCCTGACTGATGGCCTGTGCAACTTTTTCTCTAAACTCAGGGGTTTTTAATAATCTTTCCTCGTTAGGATTAGAGATAAAACCTACCTCAATTAAGACCGCCGCCATATTGACTCCCTTCAGGACCAGAAAAGGGGCCTGTTTTACCCCTCGGTTGCTTAACCCGGTTTGCTGTACCAATTTCTTCTGTACTATATCGGCAAGATCCAAGCTAAACCCAATACTGGCACTCTCTTCTAAATCTGCTATGATCTGATTAAGAACATTGTCTTCGTAATGATAAAATTGACTTGCTTTATTCTCCCTGTCAGCAACATCCTTTGCTGAAGCGCCAATATAACGAGAATTTAGGACATAAGTCTCTATACCTATGGCAGTGGAGGAACTTTTTTGCAAAACTGCATTGGTATGAATACTTACAAAAACCGTTGCTTCCTTCTGCATAGCCATGCGTGGCCTGTTTTCCAGTGTTACATCTGTATCCTTTTCCCTGGTCAGATAAACAGTGATTCCTTTTTCCTGCAATATTTTCCTTAATTTTAAAGCAATATCCAGAACCACATCTTTCTCTTTTAATCCACCTGGTCCGATTGCTCCCGGTTGAGAGCCGCCATGCCCTGGATCTATTACTACAATATTTTTTTTCTCATCCCTTTTTTCCTCAGTTTGGGTAGCGGTTTCCTGTGGAGTAATAGTCTGAACAACTGCATCTATCGGTTTCTGTGGAGTAAATATATCAACCACAATGCGATTTGGTTCAGACAAATCGAAGACTTGAGATTCATACTTACCCTTAAGGTCAGAAACTACGCGAACAGTGTCTGGGGTAAACTGACCACTCCTGACTTTACTTACCAGTAAATCATTGACCTCAACCTCCTGTTGCCCTGCATTCAATTGGCTGAGAGAGGCTTTTATATCAACTACCACCCGGTCAGGATTACTGAGGATAAGGACCTCGTATGAGCTTTTTTCAGACATATCTATTACAATACGGGTCTTATCGGTATGGGAATAACTCCTGATAGATGTTATATATGGGTTATGGCTGGTAATACTTATTTCCTGAGTAGTCTTGTTCCACTCAGATTCTACCTCAGTCAATAATTGCACAACTTCCAGAGGAATCATTACCCTGTCTTCCATTATAGTTGGGGCATCCTGTAAAGGTACTTTTTTACCATTTATTTCTGCTTCGGGCACATCTATTACCAGGCTAACCTTTTTTTGACCTAAATTAAGGTTTAACAATTTTAAAGCAGGGAACCAGGTAATTCTGCCACCTAATGATTCTATTATATCTCTTGCCGGTAAATATATACGGCCATTTACCACCACAGGTGAAACATTAGTTTTTAAAATGGTATCATTTAATTTCAGTTTAATATCGTCCTGCTGTGCAAAACAATATTGAGAAGTTAAAAAAAATAGTAAAGAAAGGAATAAAATTATAAAGATTATATTAAGTCTTTTATTTCTCAAGCTGCCTTATCCTCCTGGCTTAAATATCTATAAATTATTACTTTAAGGGCTGCAGCGATTGGCACTGCGAATAACACACCTAAAAAGCCCAAAAGGTCTCCAAAAATTAATACTGAAAAAATAATAGTCAGGGGATGTAATCCCATTTCTTTACCCAGTATCCTGGGGTTTAGCCAGATTGCTTCTATCTGGTTTACGCCAATAAATAAGATGGTTACCAGGAGATAGACAGTCCATGGTTTTCCAATAACAAAGAATAAAGATAAAGCCCAGCCAACTACAGGTCCCAGATAAGGAATAAAGTTTAATATACCGGAGACAATACCAATAATAAAAAAGAACGGTATTTTTAACAGGAAAAGCCCAATGGCGATCATTGCTCCCACAATAAAACAGACCACCAGCCGTCCCCGTATGAAATTGCTCAGTATTCTATCAATTTCCCGCACAATTTCACGAAAATCTTCTCTGTTTGCCGGTGATACAAATATGAGCAGGTTATCTTTAAACAGGTCTATATCTATCAAAAGATAATAAAGAATAAGAGGGATAATGATAATACCCAATCCAAGTCTGGTAAAAAAAGTAGACAGAGTAAATATTGCTGTTCCTGAAAATGTTAAGAGCCCCTTTTGTATTTCTGAAAAAATGTTATTTACAAATGCTTCCAGATTACCAGAATCAACAATCCTGTCAAAAATATATTCAAAAGAGAGTAACATATTTTGAAAACCTGATAAGAGGTTAGGGATCTCTCTATAAAGCTGATTTAATTCATTGATGGTATTAGGAATGATAAAAAATATAAGAAAAATGGTAAAAGTAATAATTATGGAGAAAACTATCAGTACCGATAAAGTTTTTTTTACCTTTTTTTTAATTAAATAATTATGTAAAGGGCTAAAAAAATAAGCTAAGAAGAGCGCTAAACTAAAGTATATTAAGATCCAGTTTAGTTTATTTACCACAAAACAAAATATTAGTAAACCAACACCCAATTGTAATAAAAATTTGCTCTGTTTATCTAAAGTTAAGTTCAATATTCCAACATCCTATTTCTAAATTAGTCTGAGCAAAAAAATTGGTAATATATTAAATTAATATTCAATATTACTTATTATATAACAAATAACAATTGAATAATCAATCATACTCAGTTATTTTAAATAATTTTCTAGTAATCCACTATCTCTCTTTTATTATAATAGAAAAATAGCAAGAAATGGGAAACAGCTTGGTGGGTTTTCAAAGTTAAAGAAAAACCCGAATTGTTAATTCGGGTTATCTAAATGGTGGAGGCGGCGAGAATTGAACTCGCGTCCAGAGAATCGTTGATAAAAAATACTACGAACATAGTCTATGCTTTGTTTTTCACATAGTTTAACTCCCATAGACCGGATTTAAACATGTTAGTTCCTAAAATTCTCCATCTCAAGCGGAACTTTTGAGATGGATAGCCTGTTATATATTACACCTTTAAAAAACTCACAGGCATAGTTCTTTAAAGACGAGCAGCTTAAATTAAGCTGCTAAAGCCAATTCGTAATCGTTGGCAGTTATTGTCTTTCCCAGAGTTTTACGAGGACCAGGAACCTCGGCTCGCATTTCTTACCTCTGTTTTCCCTGTCGATACCTATCGCCCCCAAATTTTATTTTTCAGCTCTCTCTCTGCTTCCCTGGTAATCGCCTTTTCAGTTAAATCTCTCCTTTTATCATAAAGTTTTTTCCCTTTGGCTAATGCGATTTCAAGTTTGGCATAACCATTTTTAAAGTATAATTTCAAAGGTACCACAGTTACTCCTTTGGTATTTATATTGTCTCTTATTCTACTCAATTCTTTTTTGTTAAGCAGGAGTTTTCTGTCTCTCTTTGGTTCTAAGTTATATCTATTGCCAAATTGGTATGGCGCAATATGCATATCGATTATATATAAATCGTTACCTTTAAACTGCGCATAACTTTCCTTGATACTAATCTGGCTATTTCTAATTGATTTTACTTCTGTTCCTTTTAAAACAAGACCAGCTTCATAAGTCTCCAGGATATGATAATCATGCCTTGCCTTACGATTTACAGTAATGACCTTATAATTTCCCTGGTCTTTTGCTGTCATATTAATACCTTTTTTTAGCTAACATAATTATACCATATTTTAATTATTTTTACTATTGGCGGCATGCCACCCATACCTTCAGGTAGATAAAGCCCTTATAGTACAGAAATAGTTAGCGGGAGGCTCTGCGTAGGCGGTCCATAATTGCCCTACCCAAACCTTTATTGGCAAAATTTTCTGAAATTATAATATCACATTTTTCTTTATCCAGAGTCCTCAAATGAGAGTATAGATTACGAGCACAGGAATCCAGATCTTCTGCTTCTCCCAACATTTTAACTAAATATTCAGCATATTTTTCAGAATTTTCCTGACATGAAATAATGCCAACTTTAAAGCCTTCATTCCGGTAAAGGGAGGCTAGTTCCTGTATTTTTTCAGACATTTTCTCCCCCTTTTCTTCAACCAGTATCAATTTAGCCTTAGGGGAATAATGCTTCATTAACATTCCAGGTGCTCTTTTGATAGCTATATTATTATCTGCAATAACTATATCAGGCACAACCTCTCTTAGATTTTCCAAAGTAGCCCCACCTAATCTCAATATTTTAAAAGGAAAGGTGGTAACATCTAAAACTGTAGATTCTACACCTATCATTGTTTTACCACTATCCAGGATAATATCTACTCTGCCCTGTAAGTCTGAGATGACATGCTCTGCCTTAGTAGGACTGGTATGGCTAAAAATATTGGCACTGGGGGCAGCAATAGGTCGCTGAGCTTCTTTAATCAATCCCAGAGCTACCTTATGATCAGGAATCCGCATAGCTACAGTGTCTAATCCGGAAGTGACTATATCGGGGATTATTTTATTCTTTTTCATAACCATAGTTAAAGGTCCTGGCCAGAACAATTTGCCTAATTTCTGCGCAGCAACAGGAAAATCTTCTACCAAAGCGTTTACTTCATTCAAATTATTTATATGCACAATTAAAGGGTCCAGGAAAGGCCTGTTTTTAGCCTGAAATATCTTTAATACTGCTTCTTTATTTAAAGCATCTGCCCCTAAGCCGTATACTGTTTCGGTAGGGAAAGCCACTAACTTCCCCTCCCTGATAGCCCTGCCAGCTTCCCGCAAAGGCACCCAATCAATATGAGCAGGATTTATTTTTATTATTTTTGTTTTTATAATTTCTTTATAATCTTCCATTTTTATCTTCTTATGTTAAAAAAAGCAGGAATGACCTGCTCTTTTATTTTTTACTTTAATTTTTATAACTCAGCCAAATCTATTTTTTAATTGGTGGCGCAAGGGGGAATTGAACCCCCGTTTGCTGATTGAGAGCCAGCTGAATTAACCACTATTCGATTGCGCCACTAACTAAAATATTGGCTGAGGGAGGTGGGGTCGAACCACCGCTCCCAGATCCAGAGTCTGGTGTCCTACCACTAGACGATCCCTCAATTTTTTTCAACCAGCACATTAATATTTTACAACAATTTTTTTTATGTTCAACCTATTAATATAAAAAAAGATATAATTTTAAAATTGATAGTATATTTTAATTAACATTTTTTGTAATTGCTCTTTCCAATCGGGCAATATTCTTTTCCTTACCCAATACTTCCATCAAAGCAAATAAACCTGGCCCCACAGTTTTACCAGAAAGTGCGGCACGGGCAGGATGAATAATTTGTTTACCTTTTACATTAATTTGAGCTGCAACTTCTCTTACTTTAGATTCAATATTCTCCTGATTCCAGTGGCCTATTTTATTTAGTCCGATGACTAAATGTTCCAAAATATTTTTTATACCATCCTGTTTCAATACCAATTCAGCATTCTTATCAATAATAAAATCCTCGGTAAAGAAATAGTCACCATATTCTAAAAACTGTCTAAAATTTTTCACTCTGGTTTTCATAAGTGAAACTACGGTTTTCAGCCAATTCTCCTGTTCTTTATTTAAAATAGAATCAATATAGTTGGCATCTCTTAAAAAAGGTAGTAGCTTTTCCACATATTTTTCATCAGACATTTCTTTCAGATACTCACCATTGAACCAGTTTAATTTTTCCATATCGAAAATAGCCGAGTGACCGGATATTTTTTCTAAAGTAAAGTACTTTATCAATTCTTGCAGAGTAAAGATTTCCTGGTTAGTTCCTGAAGACCACCCTAAATGAGCAATATAATTAACAACTGCTTCAGGTAAAAAACCTAACCTCTGATATTCAGTAACAGAGGTTGCTCCATGCCTCTTACTTAACCTGGTATTATCAGGACCCATAATCATAGGGATATGAGCAAACTCCGGGACAGGTGCCCCCAAGGCCTGATAAATTACTATCTGTTTTGGAGTATTGGAAATATGGTCATCCCCACGCATGACCAATGATATTTTCATCAAAATATCATCGACTGCAGCCGCAAAATTATAGGTTGGTATACCATCAGATTTAATTATGACAAAATCGCTGAGTAATTTACTATCAAATTCCATTCTTCCTTTAATTAAATCCTGAACAATAATTTTTTTATCAGGCATTTTTAATCTAATCGATGGTTTTCTTCCTTCTTTATCAAATTGTTTTTTTTCAGCCAGAGTCAAATTAAGGCATCTGCGATCATAAATCACCACTTTCCCCTTAGCTAATTCATCCTGCCGTCTATTTTTTAATTCTTCCGGGGAACAATAGCAATAATAAGCATTTCCACTTTCCAGAAGCTGGTCAACAAAATATTTATAGGAACTTAGTCTCTCTGTTTGAAAGTAAGGCCCATATTCGCCACCTTTTTCAGGACCTTCATCCCAATCAAGACCAAGCCATTTCATTCCATCCAGAATAGCCTGTACAGCCTCTTCAGTTGACCTGACCCGGTCAGTATCTTCAATTCTTAGAACAAAGGTTCCCTGATAATGCCTGGCATATAGCCAGTTAAATAAAGCAGTTCTCGCTCCTCCGATATGAAGGTATCCGGTAGGGCTGGGAGCAAACCTTACGCGAATATTTTTGTTTTTAATTTCCATTTTTTCACCCAAATCAATACCATGTGTTTATTTAAATGTAATAAATATATTTTTCTATTCCAATAATTCTTCTAATTTCACTATTTCTATACCTGCGGATTCAAGCAATGATTTTATCTCACTGAGAACAGAAATGGTAGTGCAATAAGGATGCCCGATAGCTATAGCCTGCCCATTTTGCAAAGCAAATTCTTTTAAAGCCATTACCTGGTTATAAATATAACTAATATTTTGCTCATTATCTAAAAAGATATTACGCTTAGCAGTTCTTATTCCCATTTCCTTACTTAATTTATAACCGATTGAATTCGGGCTGGTCATGCTATCGACAAAAAATAAATTTCTTTTTTTTAACTCCTTTAAAACAATATCCATAACGTATTTATTTTCAGTCGCTTTGGAACCCATATGGTTATTAACACCATCAATATCAGGTAAATCTTCTAAATTCGCTATAATTTTCATCCTTATTTCCTGCTCATTCATAGTGGTAAAAATAGCACCTTTGCCAGGATTCACATTGGCATCAAGGGGTTCCATAGGCAAATGTAATAAGACATTTAGACCTTTTTTTCGCCCCAATTCTGCCACCAATCTGGAATGAGGCAGAAAGGGTAATACAGAGATTGTCACTGGAAAATTAAAGTTCGTTATTTGTTCAAATATCTCTCTTTGGTAGCCCATATCATCGATTATAATCGCTACTTTTGCTTTTTTTTCTTCTATTTTTCTTTCCTTGACAAGTTCATGAAATAGCTTTTGTGATTGTTCATTTTTTTGCCTGATAAGATCATATAAAAATATAATCCGTTTTTCCCCGCCGGGCTGCTCCTGCCCTGATATTCCTGATAATGTTAAAGTATTTTCATTATTAAAGAAATGATTTTTAGTATTATGTGCGTTGTATTTGTTTAAGTATGAAAATATTCCTATGAGCAGCACTAATATTATGGATAACAAAAAAGAATAAAGATAATTCCAAAAACTTTTTTTCATTCCTAATCCCTTTGGGCAGTAGTGGCTTTTCCTTTTAACAGGTGATTAATAGCTGCTTCTAATTGCCTGTCCTCTTCGAAATCTACTTCATTGGCCACCAGTATGTCTGGTTCAATACCTATATTATTGATGACCCTGCCTTTGGGAGTATAATACTCTGAGGTGGAAAGTATAATTGCAGAATTATCGGACAAAGGATAAACCTGCTGAACTAACCCCTTTCCGAAAGATGGTTCTCCCAAGATTATACCATTACCACTATCCTGTATAGCTCCAGCCACAATTTCTGAAGCACTGGCACTGCCTTTATTGATTAACACTACCAGAGGCCAATCAGGATAGCTATTGCCATAGGTATAATATGCCCTGGTTAAACTACTTCTTCCTTTTATTCTTACTATATCACCTTTTTTAATAAATTGACTGGCAATTTCTATAGATGATTCCAAAAGACCACCCGGATTATTTCTGAGGTCTAGAATAATTCCTTCCAATGGAATTTTGGAAAAATTATTCAAAACTTGTTTCAGTTCAGGACCAGCATTGGCATTAAAAGTAGATATTCTGATATAGCCAACCTGGTTATCTTCCAGCAGTTTTTCCTTAACTGCCTCCACAACAATAGTATCTCTGGTGATAGCAATCTCGAAAGTGCTCTCTATATTTTCTCTTTTAATAGTCAGGACTACCGGGGTTCCTTTTTCACCACGTAACAGGTTGACAGCCTCATCCAGGGTAATACCACTGGTAGACTCACCATCAATTTTTACAATCTTATCATTGGTTTTTATGCCAGCTAAATAAGCAGGGGTATCTTCAATAGGGGATATTACGGTCAGCTGTCCCTCTACAATGGTAACATGGATTCCTAATCCATCGAAATAACCCCTGAATATATTCTCCTGTTCTCTTTGGAAACTGACCTGATCAAGATATCTGGAATAGGGGTCATCTAATTCCTGTAACATTCCCTTAATGGCGCCACGGACTAATCTGGCCAGATCAACATCTTTATTAATATAATCATTCTTGATAAAATTGAAGACTTCTTTTAAGGAACTTAGGTCATCTAAGTTAATATTATTTAAACCTCCGCCTATTGTATCAGAGGTGAGGTGAACTAAAAAAAATACACTCAAAACAACGATAATTAACTTTAAAGAAATTTTAATACTTTTTTTTATCATATTAACCATCCAATCCTATTCATTCCAAAGAATAATTACAAGATGTGAAAACCATCATTTCTAAAGCCAATCAAAGGGATTAACCGGTTTTCCCTCCACCCTTACTTCAAAATGCAACCTGGGGGAGTTTACCCCTCCGCTGGTGCCAACCTGCCCAATAATTTCTCCTTTTGAAACCTGTTCATTCAATTTAACCAGTGTTTTAGCTAAATGCGCATAGAGAGTAACTACATTCCCGCCATGATCTAAAATTATTATATCACCATAACCTTTAACATTACCTATATATATAACAGTTCCATGACTAACTGCTCTAATTGGCTCACCAAGGGAGGCATTTATATCAATACCGGAATTAAAAACATAAGCATTGAGGTCTGGTTGTTTTTGTTGACCATAATTTGAAATTACAGTACCTTTTAAAGGGAGTTGAAAAATACCTTTTTTGGGCTGCAGGGTTGGCTCTTTTTTAGCTGGCTCCGCCCTTTGCGATTGCTGGGGAACTTGCTGAGCCTGCTGAGCCTTTTCTTTTTCCCGATAGGCTATTTCAATTATTTCTTTTATCTGGGCTGAGGACCTCTCTAATTCCTCTAATACAGCAAGCTGTTTTTTTCTATCCTCTTCAATTTTAGTTAGATATTTATTCTTAGCATCTACGGACATAGCAATATTTTCTTTTTCATTTACAATTTCTTTTTCCAGCATCCTGGTAATCTCTCGTTTATTATAAAGACTATCCCTCTGCTTTTTTACTAATTCAACCTGTTCATTTACCTGTTTTATAATATCTGCATCATTTTCCAATACCTTTTCCAGATAGCGGCACCGATTTAAAAACTGAGAAAAGTCTTTACTATCTATTAAAACAGATAGATAAGAAATATTGTTATATTTATAATATTTTTTCACTCTATTTTTAAATATTATTAATTGCAAATCAAGTATATTCTGTTCAATTTCCAATTGCTCTTCCAATTTGGTTATTTCTTTTAAGGTATTTTCATAAGTATTTTTCGCGTTTTGCAGTTCCTTTTCGGCTGTAGCAAGCAATTCCTGGATTTTTTGTAAAGATTTTTGATAGTCTACTTTTTCCTGTTTTAATCTTTCTACTTCTTTCTGTATTTCTTTTTTCCGCTGTTCAATTTTATTCAATTGTTCCTTTTGTTGCTCAATATTAACATCCTGGCTTGATGCAATAATATAGCTGGATAATACAAAAAAACTAAATAAGACAAAGAAAAACAGTACACTAATCTTGCAATATTTTTTTATTACCTGTCGTACTTTTGTTTTCATAGTTCCTCATAACTTATCTTTCTCAGAGAAAGCATGCTGCCAAAAATTCCGATAAAAACACCCAGAAATAACAAGGTTATTCCTATTCTTAGGATAAAATCCGGTTCCAGATTAACCGAAATAAATGGGATAAGTGACTTAACCTGAGTCAAGTAAAACTTATAAGCCTTATAAATTATAAAAAAAGACATGAGAGAGGAAATTAAGCCTTTAAGGAAACCTTCAATAATAAAGGGCCACCTGATAAACCAGCTGGTAGCGCCGACCAGAGTCATTATTTCTATTTCCTGTTGCCTGGAATGTACACTTATTTTAATTACCGCAAACATAATAAGGATGGAAACAAATAACAATATTAATATAATTCCTAACCCTGTTTTGCGGATAAAATCAAAGATAATCAAAAGATTTTTAGTTAACTGACCCCCATAATTAACCTCTTCTATTCCTTTAAATTGATTAACCTGGAAGGAAACCTCATCAAGGAAACCAGCTTCAAACACCGTTATCTCTAAAGAAGAGGGTAATGGGTTTTCTGGTAAGCCTGCCAAAATCTCTTCATGTTCAGTTAAGTCTTCTTTTAATTTTTGCAAAGCCTCCTCCTTGGAGATATAAACTACCTCTCTTACCCCCTCTAAACTACTGGTATTTTGCACTAATTTTCCAATCTCTTCTTGAGTAAGATCATCTTTTAAATAAGCAACCGCTATCAAATCTGACTCTAGATTGGCGATAAAATTATTGATATGCAGAGATATGATAAGGAAAATACCTACAATTATCAAAGTAGCGGTAAGGCAAACAATGGTAGCCAAACTGATAATGCCATTCTTTTTGGTACTTAGAAAAGCTTCTTTAATATAAAAGAGGATGTTTCTTATCATTGTTTATAATAGATACCTTTCATGGTATCAGAAACAAGCTTTCCCTGTTCTAACCTGATAACCCTTTTTTGTGACTTATCTACAATCAATTTATCGTGAGAAGCCATTATAACGGTAGTTCCCCAGATATTTATTTTAAACAATAATTTCATTATCTCCCAGGATGTTTCTGGATCTAAATTCCCAGTTGGCTCATCTGTCAATAATATCAAAGGACGACTTACTACTGCCCTTGCTATGCATAGTTTTTGCTGCTCTCCACCGGAAAGTAAATGAGGATTGGTCTTTTTTTTATGAGAAAGACCAATTATATTTAAAATCTCATTTACCTCTTTTTTTATAATGGCATTCTTAACACCTATTACCCGTAAACTGAATGCCACATTCTCAAATACACTGCGGTTATACAATAGTTTAAAATCCTGAAATACTACCCCTATCTCTCTTCTTAAGAAAGGAACATAGGATGGTTTTAATCGAGATAAATTAACGCCATCTACTATAACCTGTCCTTTACTGGGAAGTATTCCCCGATAAATTAACTTCAGGAAAGTAGTCTTACCGGCACCGGTGGGACCTACTAAAAACACAAATTCTCCCTTTTTAATATGGATGCTGACATCCCATAAAGCATTAATTTTGTTGGGGAAGGCTTTAAAAACATGGAACATTCTAATCAAGGTTTTTGGATTCCTTTCCAGCCATAAGATTTAATTCCCTATCCTCTATAAAGGATATTAATCTCTTCATCCCATTATCCGCTCTCTGTTGATATTCTTTTACTGCTGAGTTTAGCACAGATTTAATAGTATCCTCATTATTTTTAATATATTTTAACTTATCAGCAATATTTTTCACAGATAATTGATTTACTTTCAATAATAATTCTGGCAATCCCAGAGAATCAACATAATTTCTCACTTTAGGATCATAATCGATAGCTACAAACGGGGTATTGCAAATAGTAGCAAAAATAATGGCATGAAGTCTCATGCCGATTACAAGCGAAACTTTAGAAAAAAGAGACAACATCTGGGCAGGATTAAGGTCATCACAAAAACAGCTAACCAACGAATGGTTTGAATGATGTATTTTTTCCTTTATATCATTAATTAAAGTCATATCATCAGCAGGCTGAAATGGAAAAAAAAATAAATCTGACTGTTGTTTTTCTATTAGATAATCTGCTATTTCACCCAATTGGGATATTTTTTGCTCATAATCATTTTTAATCTCTTTGCTATTTCTAATCACCAAACCAATTCTTCTATCAGGAGTTTGTTTATCTGATTTACTATTCAGCTGATATCTTTCTACAATATGAGCGGGTAATTTCTCTTTTTTTAATAAAAACGAGGGATCAGCACATAACAAAACTGACTCTTTCTGAATACCAAGTTCCAGTAAAAATTGTTGAGAGTATTCATCTCTAACTAAAATCAATTCTATTTTGTTTAAAGCCATCCTGATTAATTTTTGGTTAATCTTTTTTCTTACCGGCCCTACTCCCTGAGCAAAGAAGACACCGGGAACTTTCAGAAATCTGGCGAGCAATATTAAGCCTATGTAGTAGAATATACTAAGGCCTTTTCCTGTGACATCCTGCAATAGGCCACCACCGCCACTTACGAAAACAGCTGTTTTTTTCAAATGAGAGATAATTGAAAAAATGTTTAGCCGGGGAATAGCATTTACCCCATATTTTTCTTTTGTTTGTTGTGGAGAATGAGATAGAACAACTATATTTTCCAGGGGAAGTGAGCCTGCTAATTCCTGTATCATAGCCATCAAGATAGCCTCATCACCGCAATTATCAAATCCAAAATAGCCAGATATCATAATGGATTTTAAATTTTTATGCTCTTTTTTCATTAATTCTTATCCTGAAAATCTTTATTGAGAAATAGAATATGGCTGCAACTACCAGTCCCAACAACAGTCCTAACCAAAACCCATGGAAGGTCCTGAGCAAAGAAAAACAAAGAGGTGTATGCACATGACAAAAGGTATTTAACACCGTGACCGGGGCAACGCTGCCCATAATTATAATTAAATATTTTAAATAAGTAATGCCCATATCATTCATGGTAATCGCAAGAGCAAGTAAAGGATAGCCAATTAAAAATTCCTTGCTTCTGGGTCTTGCTACCAAGATTTTTTCTAAGGATAATCTCATCTTTTCTTCCAGGCCAGGTACCGGTAAAAAAGAGAAATTACCAGAGCGAGAAATATATATTACCAGAAAAACAAACAGGATAAATACCAATAGCGCATGTTCAAATAATACTGGTTTTTTCAGTTCTTCTATTATGGTAACTTTTTCTTGGCAATCTTTCCACCATAAATACAATGCTATTAAAAGTAAAGGAAGGATATAAGCAATTTTTATTCCACTAAAGAGTCTTATAGCCAGAATAAACTGATAATGAGTTAACAGAGCGCCAATCAACAATCCTCCTATTAAAGAAAGACCCGCAATGGTTGAAATACCAGCTACTATATGCCATGTTATAGTGAAAAAATTATTATTTCCACCAATAGAGTCTGACTCCTTTTGGGCTGGTAGAGAAGGTGAAACTAATAAATGTTTTTTGGCTTTTATAATAGCCAATACTGGAAAGACCAGAGCTGCTGTCAGAGCAAGAATTTTTATTAGCCATATTTTACCCATTATAAAATTAATTAAAATGAGAAAGAAAAATCCCATAAAGATCAATAAAAATATATATTTGTCCTGAAAATCAAAAAATTCTTTCAGTAAAATTATACCAGCGGCAATGATTCCCATACCAATAATACCAAGAAATAGCAAGGGACTTTGGTATTCAGGAAACAGGCTCGCCCTGCCAACAGTAAAACCGTTTTGTTCTAATTCTTTTTTAATATTATTAAAATAAGTGAGGTTAAAATCTATTAAGCTTCCCTCCCTGTAATTTAAAAATGGATTCAAATAAAAAAGTCTGATATTTCTTTCCTGAGCAGCCCTGACCCACCTTTCTATAGCCTTGTTCAAGGTTATTTTTTCCATTTCTTCTTTGGTAATACTATGCACTCTTACAGATAGTTCACTTACTTGAGAGGCAATGGTATCAATTCCTTTCTGGGAAGCAAATTCAATTATCCCAAAAGGGTAATGATTTTGCTGCAAGAAATTTGCAGTGGATATCAGGTGCCCTGTTGAAGGATAACCCAGCACCTCTTCCTCATCAAATATTATCATAGAAACCTTTCCCGCTTGTTTTATTGCAGCCAGCTTGTGCTCTATTACTTCTGATAATACTTTGGGTGAGTTTTTTGGTCGTAAAATGATATTAAAATCAAGGCTTTGAATCATTCTGATATCTTCCATGGAAAACCCTAAACCCAATTTAAGTAATTCTTCAGGATTAGCAGTTATTAATAAACCGAACTGGTCTTCCGGCAGCAGCAATTCCTGTACCTGTTTTAAACCAAAAAAGTTTTGCAAATACCCCCTGATCCTTTCGAAAAGAGAATAATCTCGACATATTAATAGACTTTTACCATGAATAATTATTTTGTTGTCTTTAAAATAATCCTGATACTGCCCATTTAGCTTTGCTGTTTCACTGTTATTCCAGAATGCAATATTGCCCCAAAACATCAATGTTTCAATACTATCCTCCTGTATGGCAATGCTTGAGATTCCATTTGTTTTTAATTTTTTCAATAACTCGCCTTCAGAAGAACCTTCTTTTAATGCTAATCCTCTTACATTTTCTAAACTGATTACTGTTTCAATTGTTTTATAATTATTTTCCAGGGAATAACGATGTAACCCGATAAAAGCAGATAAAAAAACTGCCCCTGCAATTAAGAAAATAAGAATCCAGTGGCTTATTCTTCCCATAAACTTTTACCTCAATTTTATCCTTTTATCAATACAAGAAATATTGTAACATAGACTAAAAACCTTGTAAAAAAACATTTTTGATTAATTAAGTGTAATATTTTACATATTATGCAGGTTGGAAGAAAGTACAGAAATATTTTTCTTTATTAAGCCTTCCATTTAAACAATATTCTTTTCTGGGTCACTTTCCCGCTTCTCATAATTTTTAAGAGCATAAAACATCCTACACTATCTACCAATACTTTAATTACAGAAGTAAATTTCTTTTATCAGTAAAATAATTTGATATGCCTTTTTCATGAAGAAATTTTCCTACCCTGCAAGAATTGATATAAAAAATTATACCGGATAGCCCATTTCATCATATTGATTTAGACCATTAAACACTTCAATTCCTATTCCTAATCTTTTTGCTGTCTTCTTTTTTAGAAACATTTTTGCTATCTCTGGAAATAAAATATAAGATAATAGATCTTCAATATCTTCTGCCAAAAAACCAATGTCTTTGGTAGCTTTCTCTATTAATGGCTCAATTTTATCAGCAGGCCTTGATTGAATCATATCTTTAGGTTTAATGCCAGCTTTTTTTAAAAGGGTTTCAGAAATTTTGGCAGGGGGAAACCCATAGAACCCTTTAAGATAATTCTTTACCTCTTCAGGTATTATTTTATAAGGCTGGCCTGAAATGACATTATAAGTTGCCTGTGAACCTACAATTTGACTGGTTGGTGTAACCAGAGGTGGATAACCCATATCTTTTCTAACTTTTGGTATTTCTTCTAATATCTTTTCATATTTATCCATCATGTTTTGCTGACGTAATTGATATGATAAGTTGGACAACATCCCACCCGGTATCTGGTAAGCTAAAACCCTGGTATCAATATTATCCATACCAGATTCCATATCCCTATGATTTTCTCTAATTTTTTTAAAATAAACAGAAATATCATATAATAATTTCAAGTCAAATTCCGGGTCTTTTTCCCTACCTTTTAATGCTGCTACAATTGGTTCAATCGGTGGTTGAGAAGTTTGCAAGGCTAATGAAGAAGTTGCAGTATCCACAACATCTACACCCGCTTCTATAGCCTTTAAATAAGCCAGAAGGCCCATACCACTGGTTGAATGAGTATGTATTTGTAAAGGAATTTTTATAGCTTCCTTAATTTTTTTTACTAATTCATAAGCAGCATAGGGTGAAATTAAACCAGACATATCCTTAATACAGATGGAATCAGCCCCCATTAATTCCATCTTTTTTGCCATATCAACAAACAGTTCGGTTTTATGGACAGGACTGATAGAATAGCAAATAGCACCCTGAACATGAGCTCCTTCTGCTTTAGTTATATCAAAGGCTTTTTCTACATTCCTAAGGTCATTCAAGGCATCAAAGATTCGGATAATATCAATCCCATTGACAACTGCCCTTTTAATGAATTCAGTTAAAACATCATCCGGGTAATGCTTATAGCCAAGTATATTTTGGCCTCGTAAAAGCATTTGCAATTTTGTATTAGGCAGATTTTTTCTTAATATTCTAAGACGTTCCCAGGGATCTTCATCTAAATATCTCAAACAACAATCAAATGTTGCCCCACCCCAAACTTCCAGTGAATGATAACCAACCGAATCTAACAACTCACAAATTGGCACCATTTCCTTAGTAGTCATTCTGGTAGCAATTAAAGATTGATGGGCATCCCGGAGGGTAGTATCTGTAAATTTAATTTTATTTTTTATACTATGAATAATTTTTTTATCTATTTCATTATCCTGACAATTTTTAACTTCTTCGATATTGTTTATTTCATTTCCTTTCTTTATTTCCATCATAATTTCCCTTCTTTTTATTATTGTACTAATTTCAAGTGGTCTTTACACTTAGGTCGGTATCTGAGACGTTCATTTACAATTACATAACCGATTATCCAACTCATGGGCCCAGAAGGATATCCAATGAGCTAAAGACCCAGGGTATCATAATCAGTGAAACCGGTATCTACAATGTCTTGAAAAGAAAGGGATTAAATCACCGTCTGGACAGACTCTTCTATGCCCAGGAACATTTAGATAGTCCAGCCATCACCGAAAGGTATCTCAGGGAAGTTGAAAAGAAGAAAGAGACGCATATTGAGGCTTTCTATCCCGGCTATCTCTTCTGTCAGGATACCTTCTATGTGGGTACTATCAAGGGCTTGGGCAGAATCTATCAAGAGATGGGTATTGATGCCTATAGCAACTTCAGCTTGGCCAAAGTCTATACTACCAAGAAAGCAGAAAGCGCCCTTCTCTTTGTGAAGACTAAAGTTATCCCGGTCTATGATCTGTTTGGTATTCCCTTAGATCGCATCCTGACTGATAATGGCAAGGAGTACACCACCCACTGGAAGAACGGAAAGCATGACTATGAGATATTTCTTGCTTCCTGTGGTATCACCCATACTAAAATTAAGCCCAGGTGTCCTAAGAGTAACGGTATGGTAGAAAGGTTTAATAGAACCTTATTAGAGGAGTTCTACCAGATTGCCATGATCAAGAAGATTTATACCTCTTTGGATGAGTTACAGGATGATCTGGATAAGTTTATCTACTATTACAATTTTAAAAGAACGAATCAAGGTTACCGGTTAAGAGGTAAGATTCCTTACCAGAAATTTACCGATGGTAAGCGTAAATTAACTTTACCGGAACCCGGATAAATAGTATCCTATTTCTATAGGAAAGAACTGTAATGTGTAAACACATCATGAAATTAATACATATAATAATATAATAAAAGTATTATGGATAGAATAAAATGAAAGTAATAGTAGGTCATTCCAGTGCAGATTTTGACTGTCTTGCT
>JAKPKS010000154.1 GCA_029553585.1 Candidatus Atribacteria bacterium
TGATGTCCTGGAAGAAGAGGTCACCGAAGATATTCACAGGATGGTCGGTTCAGTAGAGGTTTATGAAGATAAACTGATCAAAGCAGGTCCTTTCAAGATAGCCAAAGCAAGATTGCCCTGGCTCCTGGTCTGTATGGCGGGTGACTTACTCTCGGGTAAAGTAATTGAATACCATACCGGAATCCTGGAGATGGTCATGGCACTGACTTATTTCATTCCTGTTATTATGGCAATGGCTGGGAATGTAGGGACACAATCTTCTACTGTGACAGTAAGAGGTCTGGCCATAGGCCAACTCAGAATGGAAGATTTTGGCAAAAGTGTCTGGTCTGAAACCAAAGTGGGTTTCCTAATTGGCGCTATGACCGGCTTACTAATCTTTGTGGTAGCCTATTTCTGGCAAAAGAGCTATGTTATGGGTATCATCATTGGTCTATCTTTATGTATAACTGTAATACTCTCTGCTCTGGTAGGAACGTTGCTACCCCTGATATTTAATTATTTAGGGGTAGACCCCGCAGTTGCAAGCCTACCTTTAATAACCACTATTGTAGACGTGGTTAGCCTGGTGGTATATTTCAGATTGGGTACCTATCTTTTTACATACCTTTGATTATTATTTAAAAATATTTGTTATTAATAAGATAAAAACTTATTTTAAAAATTAAAAAAGGAGGCAAATAATGAGCAGTATAATTGATATATATGCCCGGGAAATTCTTGATTCCAGAGGGAATCCTACCATTGAAGTAGAAACATATCTGGAAAGTGGGATAATGGGAATAGCCCAAGTTCCCTCCGGTGCCAGCACCGGTACCTATGAAGCAGTTGAATTAAGAGATGAAGACCCCCAAAGATTTAATGGAAAAGGAGTATTATTGGCGGTAAATAATGTCAATGAGGAGATTGCGCCTGAACTAATGGGTTTAGATGCCCTGGAACAGGGCTACATTGACCAGCTTATGATTGAACTTGATGGGACACCCAATAAAAGCAGATTAGGAGCAAATGCTATCCTGGGAGTTTCACTATCTGTTGCCAAAGCAGCTGCAGAATTTTCAGGCCTGTCACTTTATCGCTACATAGGTGGTGTTAACGCCAAAAAATTGCCTGTTCCAATGATGAATATCTTAAATGGGGGGAAACATGCCGATAGTGGTGTGGATCTTCAGGAGTTTATGGTAGTACCGGTTGGTGGAGTAAATTTTGCAGAAAACTACCGTATGACAGTAGAAACATTCCATTCCTTAAAAAAGGTATTAAAGCAGAAGGGGTATAATATCTCGGTGGGTGATGAAGGGGGCTTTGCTCCACAGTTGAAATCAAGCAAAGAGGCTTTGGAGTTGATAGTAGAAGCCATCCATCAGGCTGGTTTACAGCCGAAA
Organism: Candidatus Atribacteria bacterium; assembly: GCA_029553585.1. Lineage (GTDB taxonomy): Bacteria > Atribacterota > Phoenicimicrobiia > Phoenicimicrobiales > Stramentimicrobiaceae > Stramentimicrobium. The sequence continues at coordinate 1,386 of JAKPKS010000154.1, forward strand.
AAAGATATCTATATAGCACTGGATTCTGCTGCCTCTGAATTCTACAAAGATGGGAAATACGTTTTAGCAAGAGAAGGTGTTGAAAGAACTGCAGAGGAGATGATTGATTATTATGCAAAGCTGGTAGAAGAGTTTCCCATTATCTCAATTGAAGATGGATTGGCTGAAGATGATTGGGAAAATTGGAAAAAATTAACCGATAGATTGGGAAATAAAATACAAATTGTAGGAGATGACCTTTATGTAACCAATAAAACACGATTGGCCAGAGGTATTGAGTTAGGTGCTTCGAACTCCATTTTAATTAAGTTAAATCAAATTGGCACTTTGACTGAAACTTTGGATACCATAGAAATGGCTAAACGGGCTGGTTTTACCACTATCATTTCTCATCGTTCCGGTGAAACAGAAGATACTGCAATAGCCGATCTGGCTGTAGCAACCAACGCGGGACTAATTAAAGCTGGTTCTCTCTGTCGAACTGATCGAATTGCCAAATATAATCAATTATTAAGGATTGAGGAAGAGCTGGGAGAACAGGCAATTTACAGGGGAAAGGAAGTTTTTATAAAATAATGTCTTCTGTCAGATCTCTTTTGGAATCAAAAATAGTCTGGGCTATTATCCTATTGCTGATTTTTTACATTATTTTTGTTTTTTCAGAAAAATATGCCCGTATTCTGGAGGTGAAGTCATACATTTCTGAATTGGAACAGGAGATCAGGGGATTAGAAAAAGATAATCTGCTGCTTTCAGAAAAGAAGAGTTTATTGAATACCGATTCTTATGTGGAGAAGATTGCCCGGGAAGAGCTAGATCTGATCAAACCAAATGAGGTTCTATATAAAGCTATTAAAAATTTAGAAAAGCAGTGAAAGGTAGGCAGTCCACTTTCTACTTACTTGTTTTTTCCAAAGTGTTGACCATTAAAAATATAAATTAATTTGATAAAGTTATATTGACGTATATTTTCTTTTATTTTATAATGATTTCAGTTTGCCGGAGTGGCGGAATAGGTAGACGCACAGGACTTAAAATCCTGGAAGCTGTAAAGCTTGTGCCGGTTCGATTCCGGCCTCCGGCACCTGTCAAGAAATATGCTGTAAATTTGAGTTGCTGTTGATTGACATTGGGTGTTTATGTGCTAAAATGAAATAGCAACTAAAGACTAATCACATCGCGGGGTGGAGCAGTTAGGTAGCTCGTCAGGCTCATAACCTGAAGGTCGACGGTTCGAATCCGTCCCCCGCAACCATTTTTTATAGAATGTAACCACCATAGCAATTTGGAGTATCAAAGTATCTGAATGTGATATCCCAAAGTGCTTTTTTTCTTACTATCTATCTTTATTCTTCGTAATCTATAGAATTGGCGGTGTAGCTCAGCTGGCTAGAGCATGCGGCTCATACCCGCAGTGTCCTGAGTTCGAATCTCAGCACCGCCACCTTTTCCCAGGTAAAATTCAGATACTTTTTAAAATAGAATCCCCTAAAAAAATAATAAATAGAAGATTTTGACTATTGGACCAGTTGATAGAAAAAGTAATTAAGACAATTGAAAAGTATAGAATGCTACAAGAGGGTGATAAGGTTATCATTGGCGTCTCAGGGGGACCTGATTCTGTTTGTTTGGCTGATATACTTTGCAAAATAAAAGGCCAGCTTAACCTTTCCCTGATCGTTGCTCATGTCCATCATGGTATTCGGAGAGAAGAGGCAGACCGGGATGCAAATTTTGTTCGTCAGCAAGCTTGCCATTGGAATCTTCCCTTTGAACAACTATCAATTTCTGTTCCAGAAATAGCTAAAGCCAGGCGTCTGTCTATTGAACAAGCAGGTAGAGTGGAACGGTACCAATATTTTAAGAAGTTACTTGGAATACATCAAGCCCAAAAAATTGCTCTGGGGCATAATGCCGATGACCAGGTGGAAACAATACTTATGAGATTGATCAGGGGTTGTGGATTGAGGGGTTTAGGCGGGATTCCAGCCAGAAGAGGTACTTTTATAAGACCGTTGATAGAATGTACCCGCCAGGAAATTGAGGGATACTGTGAACGAAACAACATCAGTTATTACCTTGATTCTTCCAATAAAGAACCGGATTATTTACGTAACAAAATCAGGTTGCAGTTGATCCCTCTACTGAGTAAAGATTACAATCCAGCCATCGCTAAAAATGTTCTGCAGCTCCAGGCTATTGTCAGGGATGAGCTTGATTTCAGTGAAGGTATTTCAGAACAGTATTATTTGAGTGTTGTTAAGCAAGAGCCTGGTTCTACCGTTATACTGGATAATAATAGACTGAAAGAGTGGCCTGACGGAGTTCAACGTTCAGTAATTCGAAGGGCTTTAAAACATTTTAACTATTATCTGGAGGATATTCAATTTAATCATGTCGAAGCAGTAAGGATGATGTGTCTTAAAGAAGAGGGTGAAAAAATTTTAGATTTTCCTGGTGGTATTAAAGTGATAAAAAGTTACCAGGATATTATCTTTGGATTAGCCAGTGATCTTAAAATTACTAATAAGGAGAAAGAGTTTAAAATAATAGAATATGAGCTTGCTATCAATGGGGAAACTGAAATCAGTGCTTTAGGATTAAAATTTATTACTAAAATAAAAGATTTTCACTGCTCGGATTTAGATTATAAAAAATTGATTAAGGAAGCTGATAAAAATAAGGCATATCTGGATTATGATAAACTGAACCTGCCCTTAAAAACAAGAAATCGCAGACCAGGCGATAAATTTCAGCCCCTAAATAGCAATTTTTTTAAAAAAGTAAAGTCTTACTTTATTGATCAAAAAATCGACCGATATAAGAGAGAAAGGGTAATGCTGATAGTCGATAACTCTGAACGAATTGCCTGGATTGCCGGTTATCAGATAGATAATCGTTTTAAAATTACTGGAAATACTACCAGAATATTATATATACAACAAAGTACAATATAATTATCAATTAAACCGGATTATATGATAAAATAACAAAAAATTAAAAGTAATATTTTTAATAAAAATAAGGAAAATAAAAAAATGATAGAGCAGGAAAAGATAGAAGAGATTTTAATACCGGAAAATCAAATAAAAAAAAAGGTAGAAGAGCTGGGAAACCAGATCTCCTGTGATTATGCAGGTAAAGAAATATTTTGTATCGGGGTGTTAAGAGGTGCAACTATCTTTCTCGCTGACCTGGCTCGTTATATTTCTGTACCTATGACCATGGACTTTATGGCTATTTCAAGCTATGGAATCTCCTCTGAATCATCTGGCGTAGTGAGGATTTTGAAGGATTTAGATGAAAATATTGAAAATAGAGATGTTTTAATTGTGGAAGATATTGTAGATACTGGTCTTACTTTAGACTATTTATTGAGGATGTTGCAATCTCGAAAACCAGCCAGCTTAAAAACCTGCACTCTTCTTAACAAGGTAGAGAGAAGAAAGATAGAGGTACCCATTGATTATTGCGGTTTTAACATACCTGATAGATTTGTGGTTGGTTATGGACTGGATTTTAATGGATTGTACCGCAATATTCCTTATATTTTTGTTCTTAAAACGGTCTGATATTTTCAGTAAACCTGGTAAATTCATTAGTTAATGCCTAATAAAATTCCAGATTAAAAAATTATTATCAGTTTTGGCAGTTTGAATACGGGTGAGTTCTTATTTTTATCTGCCTGCCTGTTTGTTTTTATCCTTAAAATATGTTAAAATTACCTTGCATTTAAACAGGAAAATGTTTTAAATATACTTAATGTTATATTATGAGGAGAGATGATTAATTGGCAAAATTAAACCCCAAAAAAATTAATGATAGAAACTTTAAAAATGCCGGTTTATATCTTTTGATATTGATAGTGGCAATCTCCGTTCTCAGTTCACTATTTGAACCAGGTTCTTCCCTTAAAGAATATTCTTATTCTCAATTCTTAGCTGAAGTTGAGAAGAATAATGTAAAAAGCATTACTATCTCTGGAAATACCATTAACGGGCTTTTAAATGATGATCAGAAGTTCTCCACTTATTTACCCGATGACCCGGAATTGATGAGCATTTTACGCAGCAAAAATATCATTATTGAAGCTAAACCACCGGTAGAGTTATCCTGGTGGATGAGGGTACTTTCTTCACTCCTGCCAATGGTTTTAATAATTGGCATCTGGATATTCATGATGAGACAGATGCAGGGTGGTGGCAATAAAGTAATGTCTTTTGGCAAAAGTCAGGCAAAGATGCTGGGCAGAGAAAGTCCCCAGGTGACCTTTGCTGACGTGGCAGGGGTAGATGAAGCTAAAGAGGAATTACAGGAAGTAATCGATTTTTTAAGAAGCCCAGCTAAATTTAACCAGTTAGGGGCAAAAATTCCCAAGGGGGTACTCCTCTATGGACCTCCGGGATGCGGAAAAACCTTGTTAGCCCGTGCAGTTGCCGGAGAAGCAGGGGTAGCTTTTTTTAACATTAGCGGCTCTGATTTTGTAGAAATGTTCGTAGGTGTTGGTGCCTCCAGGGTCAGGGATCTTTTTAAGCAGGCAAAGGCAAATAAACCCTGCATCATTTTCATGGATGAAATTGATGCAGTAGGCCGCCACCGGGGTGCTGGCTTGGGTGGTGGTCATGATGAAAGAGAGCAGACCTTAAACCAATTGCTGGTGGAGATGGATGGATTTGATCAGAATGCCGGGGTTATCCTTATTGCGGCTACCAACAGGCCTGATATTCTTGACCCTGCACTCCTGAGACCTGGACGTTTTGACCGCAGGATAGTGGTAGACCGCCCTGATTTGATTGGGCGTGAACAGATATTAAAGGTACATGCTAAAGGAAAACCGCTCGATAAAGATGTGGATTTGAATGTTTTAGCCCGCAGGACACCGGGTTTTGTGGGTTCTGATATCGCCAATCTGGTCAATGAGGCAGCATTATTAGCTTCGCGCAAAGGTAAAAAATTGATAACTATGGAAGAATTTGAAGCATCCATCGATAGAGTAATTGCCGGCCCTGAGAAAAAGAGCAGGATTATGAATGAAAAAGAAAAAGAGATAGTAGCATACCATGAATCGGGACATGCCCTGGTAGCAAAGTTATTACCAAACTGTGATCCGGTTCACAAGGTCTCCATTATTCCACGGGGAAGTGCTGCCCTGGGCTATACTCTGCAATTGCCGAGCGAAGACCGTTATCTGGTCAGTAAAGCTGAGTTGATGGAGAGACTGAGTGTCTTACTAGCCGGCAGGGTGGCTGAAGAGCTTATCTTTAAAGATATAACCACTGGAGCTCAGAATGATTTAGAAAGAGCAACCAAGATTGCCCGACAGATGGTAACCGAATTCGGAATGAGCGAATCCTTAGGCCCTATTACTTTGGGACGCAAAGAACATCAGGTATTTTTAGGGCGGGATATTGCCGAAGACAGGAACTACAGTGATGAGGTTGCTTTTCAGATTGATAAAGAAGTAGAAAAGATTATTTCCAGTGCTTATAACAGAGCAAAGGAATTACTGGAAAAGAATAAGAGGAAGTTAAAGAAGATAGCGGCCAGTCTGTTAGAAAAAGAGACCTTGGAGAGAGAAGAGTTAGATGAGCTCTTAAAAGGGGTTAAATTAGCCTCCGGATTGCAGGTTTGCATTTTATCGGTTTAAGGTGTAATATAAAAAAAACGCTTATTTTTTCGAATATTTTAATAATTTTTACTATTCAGATTTACTATAATTCCTTGCTTTAAATACGGGGAGTAATACTTTCTTTAATATAACATAAATGCTGTAGTAATAACCCGATTATTGATTAAAACTATATCCATCAAAAGTGAATAGAGATACCGGAAATGGACAAATAGTTAAAAATCTAAGATCGCCAAATCGTTAATGAAGTATAAAAGCAATAATCATGGTGATAAAAAGAGAAAGGGGGTGACTGCAGGAAAGATTAACAAATTATGGTTTTAATTTTTAGGTAAGTATAAAAAAGTAAGGAGGAGATAGATTTGAATAGGAAAATATCGTTAATCTTATTAGTTATGTTACTGGTAACAGGTTTGGGCACCATAACCTTTGCCCAACCACCAAACCCGGAAAGATTGGTCTATGCTACAATAGGTGGACCAGAGACCTTAGATCCACATTGGGCTTATGATACTGCCAGCGGTGAAATCATCTTTGAAATTTATGACAACCTGATTGCCTACGATGGTGGTAGCATTGAGAATTTTGTTCCAATGCTATCCACAGAAGTACCAACTGCCCAAAATGGATTAATTTCAGAAGATGGCCTCAATTATACTTTCCCCATCAGACAGAATGTTAAGTTCCACAACGGTGCTGTAATGACCCCTGAAGATGTAGAGTATAGCTTTAAGAGAGGTATGATATTTGACCGGGCCGGTGGTCCAATGTGGATGATATTAGAACCACTTTTGGGAGTAGAAAGCATTGAAGAGATAGCCGTTGAGTTAACCGGTGTAGAAAACTACAGTGATATTTTTGTAGATGATGAGGTAAAAGACGAATACAAGGATGCCATGGTGAGGGTATTTACCGATTATGTGGATAAAGTAGTAGAGATTGATGGAAATAACATTGTCTTCCATCTGGCACAAGGCTATGCTCCTTTTATCAATATTTTAGCTCATGGTGGTTCCTGGTCAGCCATTATCAATAAAGCATGGTCTATTGAACAGGGTGACTGGGATGGCCAGCCAGATACTTGGTGGAAATATCATGACCCCCAAAATGAAGAAGATCCGCTTTACAGAGTTACTAACGGAACAGGACCTTTTAAATTGGTAAGATGGGTACCCGAAGAAACAACTATGTTAGAAAGATTTGATGATCATTGGAGAGGACCGGCTCATCTGAAAGAGGTTGTCTATCAATATATCAATGAGTGGACTACCCGGAAACTGATGCTGCAGAGGGGAGATGCCGATATGGTTTATGTTCCGGTAATGAACATGAGTGAAGTGGTAGAGATGGAAGGTGTGGAGTTAATTAAAGGCCTGGCTACACTTACTAATGTGGTAACCAATATGCCCTGGCAGTTGAATGCAGAAGGCAATGCCAACTTAGGAAGTGGTAAACTGGACGGGGAGGGTATTCCGGCAGATTTCTTCTCTGATATTCATGTACGTAGAGGATTTTCCTACCTGTTCCCCTATGACACTTTTATCGAAAAAACAGCCTTAGAACAGGCTATTCGTAACCCCGGACCATTTCCTGCCCCACTGTATGGCTATACCGAAGATCCTGAGGTCTATTATCAGTTTGATTTAGCTAAGGCTACAGAGGAATTCAAATTAGCCTGGAATGGAGAACTCTGGGAAAAGGGATGCAAATTTAATATCTTCTATAATGAAGGAAATGATGTTCGTAAGTCTGCCTGTGATATGTTATCAACTTATGCCAAAATGGTAAATCCAAAATTTGATCTTACCGCTGTTGGCGTGCAGTGGTCGTCCTATCTGAAACAGTTCCTGGCTGAACAACTTCCTATGTATACTATTGGCTGGTTAGCTGACTATCCGCATTCCCATAACTGGGCACCCACTTATTTGGGAAGCACCGGAACCTATAGTGCCTATTATGGAAAGGTGTATGTGGATTGGGCTAAAGAAAATACCGATCCTCTCATTGAAAAAGCTCTTAACTCTGTTGACCCACAGGAACAGAAAAAAATCTATGAAGAGCTGACTCAGCTTGCCCATGACCAGGCGGTTGCATTGTACCTCTATCAACCCATAGGAATTCATGTTCAGAGAGACTGGATTAAGGGATGGTACCATAGTCCGGTGATTTCAGGATTACCCGAAGGAGCCGACTTCTACTATATTTACAAAGAGTAGATAGTGAGAAGGATGTTACTATTATTTTCTTATGTTTAGATTGATATTTGTAAAACTGTAATATTAGAATGGAGTGGAAGATAATAACTACTTCCACTCCATTCTAATATCAAAATTATCATGAATTTCCAATAAAAACTGATAAGAGAAATATTTAAGGAATAACATTTATCTTTATATGGGTCCTGATTTTAAAGGTTTTCCAGAAGGATGATTTCTTCTGGACCCATTTGCCTATAAAAAACTATTTTGTTATTTTCAGGTATTATTAAAAATTTATAAAGTTTTTTAAAACAAGGAAAAGAAAATGCTGTCCTATATCATAAGAAGACTTCTAATATTGCCTTTTATTTTATTGGGAGTAACCTTTCTCATATTCTGCCTCTTTTCATTATTAAGTCCCATGGAAAGATTGGCAACTTATATCAATAATCCCAGTGTCTTAAAAAATCCTCAGGCTGCGCAGAGATTAATTCAAAAATACCATCTCGATGACCCATTTCCTGCTGGTTATATTTATTGGGTTCAATCACTGTTAAGACTTGATTTTGGCTGGTCTCCAACTGCCAATCAGCCAGTGTGGGAAGCTATTACGCAGCGCCTGCCTGCAACTATGGAACTTGTTTTATATTCCATTATACCGGTAATTCTGGTGGGGATATGGTTAGGTGTTATTTCTGCAGTTCATCATAATGATTTATTAGATCAGGCCATCAGGATAACAGCTATAATTGGCTGGTCCCTGCCCACTTTCATCTTTGGCCTGCTGGTCTTGTTTGTTTTTTATGGCATATTAGGCTGGCTACCGCCAGGAAGATTGAGCACCTGGGCTCAGTTTGCCGTCTATGCCGGTGGTAATTTTAAACATTATACTCACTTTATTACCCTTGATGCCCTCCTCAATAAACGTCTTGATATTTTCTGGGATGCTCTCACACATTTAATTGCCCCAATTATTACCCTTTCTTATATCAGCTGGGCATATCTACTGAGAATTACCCGCTCCAGCATGCTGGAAACACTGAGAAAGGATTATATACGCACAGCCCGGGCTAAGGGAGTGGAAGAGAAAAAAGTTATCCATTTGCATGCACAAAAAAATGCCCTCATACCGGTGGTCACCGTAGCAGGAATGATGGTTGTACAAATGTTGGGAGGGGTGGTTATCACTGAGACAGTATTTACCTATCCTGGCTTAGGGTACTGGGCAGCTACCTCTGCTCAACAATTAGACTACGGCTCAGTAGTTGGTTTTGCCTTATTGTTTGCCTTTATGATGGTAATAGGGAATTTAATTGTTGATGTTTCCTATGCCTTGATTGATCCCAGGGTACATTTGGAGTAAAGCGAAAATGAACAGAATAATTAAAAAATTGTTGAACAACACCGCCTCTTTAATAGGTCTATTTCTTCTTCTAGTATTTGTGCTTATTGCCATTTTCGCACCCTATATAGCTCCACCCATGTTTTCAGATCCTTATCAGATACAGCGTATGACCTGGGATATAGAGCCACAGCCACCTGGATTTCCAATGTCTGAGGATATGAGGTTTATTTTTGAATCCCTTGGCAAGCCCATAACCCGGGATAGGGCAATTTTTGGCACTGCACAGGGAGGTTATGATATATTTTATGGCTTAATCTGGGGAACCAGAACAGCCTTTCGGGTGGGAATTATTACGGTGGCTTTTTCTATGCTGATAGGAATTATTGGTGGCTCTATAGCAGCTTATTTTGGCGGCTGGTTAGATGATTTACTCATGCGCATAACTGATATATTTCTATCAATCCCTTTTTTGGTAGCTGCTATGGTTTTGACTACTATTTTAGGGAGAGGGCTGAATAAGGTAATGATTGCACTTATTGCCTTTGGCTGGATGGAATATGCCCGGGTCATCAGGGGAAGTATTCTAAGCACCAAGGAAGAAATATACGTTATGGCAGCAAAAGCGCTTGGAGTTAAAGATTATCGAATTATAATACTCCACTTGCTCCCCAATACTATTTTTCCAGTATTGGTGCAAGCCAGTATGAATATTGGTTCAATGGTGGTTACAGCAGCAGCTCTCAGTTTTCTGGGAGTGGGAGCGCCTTTGGGATATGCGGATTGGGGTCAGATGGTTAGTTTTGCCCGTAACTGGATTATTGGTGCACCAGGGAAGGCTGGAGAATATTGGTATGCGGTATTTTTCCCGGGGATTTTTATAGTGTTGTTTGTGCTTTCCTGGAATTTGGTGGGTGACACTCTCAGAGATATTTTAGATCCTCGCCTGAGAGGTGAATTATGATGGCCGATAACAAAAGACAGAAAATTCTGGAGGTAAAAAACCTAAAAACATATTTTTTTACCGAAAATGGTGTAGCAAAAGCAGTTGATGGAGTGGATTTCGAAATTTATCAGGGAGAGACACTGGGGTTGGTAGGCGAATCAGGTTGTGGTAAAAGTGTTACTGCTTTTTCCATTGTAAGGTTGCTCGATTATCCAGGTAAGATTGTAGAGGGACAAATTGCCTTTAAAGGGGAAAATTTACTTACCAAAAGCGATGATCAGATGCGAAAAATCAGGGGGAAAGAGATTGCTATGATTTTTCAGGAGCCAATGACCTCGCTAAACCCAGTTTTTACCATTGGTTATCAAATTACAGAGGCCTTAAAAATACATTGCAAAATGAGTAATAAAGAAATAAAACAGAAGGTCATTAAACTTTTAGAACAGGTGGGAATACCAATTCCCAAACAACGATTTGATGAATATCCTCACCAATTGAGTGGAGGAATGAGGCAAAGAGCCATGATTGCTATGGCTCTGGCTTGTAATCCAAGTTTATTAATTGCTGATGAGCCAACAACGGCCTTAGATGTTACCATACAGGCACAAATACTGGAATTGATGAAAAACCTTTTAAAACAGTTTAATAGTTCTTTGATTATGATAACACATGATTTAGGGGTCATAGCGGAGGTAGCTGACCGCATTGCAGTAATGTATGCCGGTAAAATTGTGGAATATAGCGATACACGTTCCATATTTTTCCATCCTCTTCACCCCTATACCTTTGGTTTGCTTACTTCCATCCCGCGCCTTGATTTAGAGCTGGAAAAATTGGAATCTATCCCGGGTATAGTGCCTGATCCTCTGTGTTTCCCGGAAGGATGCAAATTTCATCCCCGCTGCGTTTTTGCTACCGAGATATGTCAGAGGGAAGAGCCGACATTGACCAGGATTGAAAACGAGCATATGGTTCGCTGCTGGCATGTGGATAAAGTGAAAGAAGAGAGTGAAAAGATAGGTTTTAGCAGGAGGTTGGCAGTAGTTGAATAATCGGCTATTATCCATAAGAAATTTAGTCAAGTATTTTCCCATTAAAAGAGGAGTCTTCCGAAGAACTGTTGGCTGGGTAAAGGCAGTCGATAATATCAGTTTTGATATTTATAAGGGGGAGACCCTGGGTCTGGTAGGTGAATCAGGGTGTGGTAAATCAACCACCGCTCTATCTATTTTACGTTTAGAGGAACCTACCAGTGGAGAGGTTGTATTTCAGGAAGAGAATATTGCCAGAATAAGTAGAGAGAGGATGAGAAGCTATAGAAAGGATTTGCAGATGATATTTCAAGATCCCTATAGTTCTCTCAACCCCCGCATGAAAGTCAAAAATATTATTGCAGAGGGGTTAGTGGTTCATAA
>JAKPKS010000072.1 GCA_029553585.1 Candidatus Atribacteria bacterium
CCGATCCGGTCCCGCAGGGAACTATCACTTTAAAAAAGGGTGTTTTTATCTATTTTGATAAAAGATTTTCCATAACAGATGGACTGGTTACTATCAATGGTGTAAATCCCTATGATATTGACTTAAATGCCAGGGCATATACCAATGTACAAAATGTACGTATTAACATAAATGTACTGGGCAGTTTAGCGAATCCACAGATTCTCCTATCCTCTCAGCCCAATTTGAAAGAGACTGAAATTATATCCTTATTGGCCTTTAACCGAAATATCCAGGGTCTCTCCGAGGGTGAGATCAGCCAGATTCTCTCTCAGGAGATGGTTGGAGTACTCCTTCAGAATTTACAACTAAACCTCTTTAACCTGATGGAGCGTAAACTTGCCACCGGACTGGGATTGGAATTTATTAAAATTTCCTATAACGGTGAGTCAAATGGTGGCTCACCTTTCATTTTTGAAGACTTGCACCTGGCTGATTTAACCTTAGAGGTGGGGAAAAACATAAGAGATGACCTATTCATAACTTATTCCACCCCTCTCAGTTTTAAGGGAGAAAAGAGTTTAGGCATGGATTTTCAGCTCTCTCCCGAGTTTACTTTTACTACACAATTCGATACAGATTTTCTGAAAAAACAGGATTATAAAATCAGGTTTGGCCTGGAAATCAGGTTTTAGTTTTAATCTTAAAAATTATTCATTTCAGCAGGACTTTATTAATATGTTTGACATAAAACGGGCACTCAGTCTCAATAAGCTGTTTAAAGATTTCCACAATAATGAAATTACCGATTTTCTGATCAGTTCCCAATACCAGACCAGAGATTATACTGCCAGTCAGATAATTGCTTTGGAAGGCGACCCCCTGACCCAGATTGGCCTGCTCCTGAGTGGTAAAGTGTCAGTCGAGAAGTGCTTTCCTTCCGGGAAAAAGATTACCATAAGCCAGCTTTCTGCCGGTGATATTTTTGGAGAAGCTATTATCTTTTCACCTAAAAAGGTCTTTCCCTCTATGGTAACAGCAGTAAATAATTGCAAAGTTATGTTTGTAGATCAGGAACATATTATCAAAATGTGTTTTCAAAACGAAAAATTTCTACTTAATCTATTACAATTATTGTCAGAGAAGATACTGCTGATGGATTACCGCTTACGATTCTTATCAGGGGAATCTATCCGCCAGAAAATATGCCTTTACCTTTTAGAGCAATATGAGGAACAAAAAAGATTTGATATACACTTGACTGTTAACAGAGAAGCGCTGGCTGAGCAATTTGGTGTCACCCGCCCCTCCCTCTCCAGAGAATTAAACAAAATGAGAAAAGAGGGCCTTATTAATCTAACCAGGAAGACTATCATTATCAACAATCTCTCTCTTCTGGAACAAAACCTCTAATAAGGTATCCCTCTTTTTAAACTCCAGTATTAATTTTAGATGCAAGCAAATTTTACTTTATTTCTTTTTCCACTTCAGATAATAGGGGTAGCCAAACATAACTACACCGGTAAAGGCTAAAGCTAACATAAAGATTCTTTGCCAACGGAAAAATAAATTATTTACAACCATACCTTTGGTAAAAACCATCACCAATAGGGTTAAAACAACAAAGGGAATGGTAAGGTAACGGTGTATTTTACGGCAAAGGACTGAGAATTTTCTCATAGGATATCTCCTTTCTCTTACTTTGAGAGATTTTCTTTAAATAAAAATATATTAAAAAATTACCTGGCAACCGGTTTAAGTTTAAATTTATGGTTAATAGTTTATGATTACCGGGCAAGTTTGGAAACTGTCAATTAACTAAACCTGGTTTTAAGCCAATAACAGTTTTAAATCATCATCCACATTGGTAATACCGCCTAAATTAAACTTCTCTACCAGCACATTAGCCACATTGGGTGATAAAAAAGCCGGCAGAGTGGGTCCTAAATGAATATTTTTCACCCCTAAATAGAGTAGAGCCAGTAAAACAATAACTGCTTTCTGCTCATACCAGGCTATATTATAGGAAATAGGAAGCTGGTTAATATCATCAAGCCCTAATACCTCTTTTAATTTTAAGGCAATGACCGCCAGAGAGTAGGAATCATTACACTGTCCGGCATCCAATACCCTGGGAATCCCCTCTATCTCTCCCAAGTTCAGTTTATTATAGCGATATTTGGCACAACCAGCGGTCAGAATAACCGTATCCTGGGGTAATTTTTGAGCAAATTCAGTGTAATACTGGCGGCTCTTCATTCGACCATCACATCCAGCCATAACCAGGAATTTTTTAAGAACACCACTCTGTACTGCGGCTATTACTTTATCTGCTAGAGCAAGTACCTGATTATGAGCAAATCCGCCTATTATTTCTCCTTTTTCCAGCTCAACCGGAGGGAGTGATTTTTTAGCTAAGACAATGATTTCAGAGAAATCCTTAGCCTGACCGGGCTTACGGTCCGGGATATGGGTTAACCCCGGATAACCAACCGTACCGGTGGTAAAGACCCTGTCCCTATAGCTATCCCTGGGTGGGATAATACAATTGGTAGTCATCAGTATTGGGCCATTAAATTTCTCAAATTCTTCATTCTGCTTCCACCAGGCATTACCATAGTTTCCCACAAAATGTGGATACTTTTTAAAGGCAGGATAATAATTAGCAGGCAGCATTTCACCATGGGTGTAAACATCCACTCCGGTATCTCTGGTCTGTTCCAGCAGTTCTTCCATATCCTTTAAATCATGGCCACTTATTAAGATACCTGGATTCTCTCGTATTCCAATATTTACTCTGCTCATCACCGGGTGACCATAGGTTTCGGTATTGGCTTTATCCAGAAGTGCCATTGCTTCTACTCCATATTTGCCACATTCCAGGACCAGTCCCACCAGTTCATCAGCAGAGAGATAATCATCGGCAATGAGAGCCAACCCTTTCTGCATAAAAGCATATATCTCGGGATTCTCAAACCCTAAATTAAAGGCATGTTCAGTATAGGCAGCCATTCCTTTAAGCCCATAGGTCACCAATTCCTTTAAAGAACGTTTGTCCTCATCTTGAGTTGCCAGCACCCCTACTTCAGCTGAACCTGCCTTCAGGTCAAAATCAGCTTCATCCTCGGCATACCAGGTAGCACAATCCGGCAGTGTATCGGTTATACTGCCTCCAGCTTCCTCTAATTGTCTTTTTATTTCTTCTCTGACCTCAAAACCTTCTTTGATTTTTCTGATAAAATCAGCTTTATCAAAATTAGCATTGGTAATAGTCATAAAGAGAGAATCGATAATAAACTTGTTTACTTTAGGGTTTTCTATCTCTAACTCACGTGCCCTGTTGCTGAATATCGAGATTCCTTTACACAGATAAATCAATAAATCCTGAATATTAGCCACTTCAGATTCCTTTCCGCAGACCCCTCGTCTGGTACATCCAGTTCCACCGGCAGTCTCCTGACATTGAAAACAAAACATACTCATACCATCAACTCCCTAAAATTAATATTTTTCTTAATTCTAAATCATTAACCTCCTTTATTATGTAACAAATGTTACAAAAATAGCAAAATTAGAAATGTCAGCTTGCTGTATGGTAATAATTGGTAATTATAATGGTTAAAGTGATTTTTTTGGACGGTCTTTATGGTATAATGAAGACTGTTCGCAAAGTCAAACTGGCCACATTTAACAGAAATAATTGACATCAGCTGAATTTTAGTTATATAATTCTTAATAATTCGTAAAAACAAAGTGCAGGCTGGTGTATTGGTGGTCTATGATATTCAGGAATAAATATCATAGATTTGTCTTTAGTGATATTGAATTAGAGCTTTTCGGTACTTTTGACTTTGCTCTACTTTGCCTCTAAAGAAATGTTACTGAAGAAAGTAAATATAGTATTAAAGAAGGAGGTAAAGAGATGCAAGGCAATAAGCTTTATGTGGGAAACCTGAACTATGCTGTCAATGAAGAGCAATTGAAGGAACTGTTTGAGAATCATGGTACCGTACAGAGTGTCAACATCATTGAAGGCAAAGGTTTTGGTTTTGTGGAAATGTCTACTAATGAAGAAGCAGAAGCAGCAAAATCAGCTTTGAATGATCAGGAATTTCATGGACGTCCCTTAAAGATAGATGAAGCTCGTCCCAGAACTCCCAGAAGAGATTTTGATTCTGGTCCCAGAAGGCGTTATTAATAATCTGAAAACCCTTTGGTTCAACCAAAGGGTTTTTTTATTACTCTCTTTCTCTTTTCCATATTCTACTTATTCTATTTGTTCCTCTTGCACTCCATAATAATTTTCTATATTTTTTAAAATTATTTTGGTTAAACTATTGACAAATTAATTTATATCATTATAATTGTTATAAAGAATAGTTGCTATTAGCACATTATGCTGATAGCACCAATTAGTAAATTAAGTATGTAATGGAGGTTTATTATGGATATTATCAGATGGGAACCTAGAAGAAGTATGATGAGAGGTTTATTTGATGATTTCTTTGACCTGATGGAAACTCCTGCTAGAGGTAGAAGAGGCTGGATAGAGAGTGGCCTTTGGCAACCGGCAGTAGATTTACTTGATAAGAAAGATAAATTAGTTGTTAAGGTGGAACTCCCTGGGGTGGACAAGAAAGATGTCAAAATTTCTCTAACTGAGAATAATCTAACCATCCAAGGTGAAATCAAGAAAGAAGAAGAAGTCAAAAAAGAGGATTACTACTATCGTGAAAGAGCTTATGGTAATTATGCGCGTACTATAGCTTTACCCATAGAAGTTGATAAAGAAAAGATTAATGCCAAGTTTAAAGATGGTGTTTTAGAAATTACTATGCCCAAGAAACCAGAAGTTCAACCTAAAGAAATCACCATAGAAGCAGAGTAATACTTGTTACACCGAAAAATAGCTCCCTTTTTAGTTAGGGAGCTATTTTTTATTTCTTTAAAACCTTAATTCATTATTTATATTTACTTTTTATATTAAAATATTACCAGGCTGCCACGGCACCATCACATCTAGGTTCAGTGGCACCCAGTAAAACTCCATTTTTCTCCTTCCAGATGATCTGCCCTCTGCCCATTTCGCTAATATCTTCAGTCACCTCTATTTTATGTCCCCTTTTACCCAATTCAGTAACTATATTTTGAGGAAAACCCCTTTCTAACTTAACTTTCTTTTCTTCCACCCATTGCCAGCGTGGAGCATCAAGAGCGGCTTGGGGGTTCAGCCCGAAATCCAGCATATTGGTGATAATCTGAACTTGTCCCTGTGGTTGCAGAAAAGCTCCGGTTATCCCAAAAGGTCCTATGGCTTCACCATCCTTGCTTAAGAATCCCGGTATAATGGTATGGTAGGTTCTCTTTCCGGGTTTCAGGCAATTAATATGAGACGGGTCCAGAGAAAAACAGGCTCCTCTATTTTGCATAGAGATACCGGTACCGGGAATCACAATACCTGAACCAAAACCACGGTAATTACTCTGAAGATAAGATACCATATTACCTTCATTATCTGCAGTAGCCAGATAAACTGTATCAGAACCAAAGGGTTGAAACGAATCCGGTGTCAAGGCTTTTTCACCAATTAAAGATTTTCTCTGACGGGCATATTCCGGAGAGAGCAGTTCCTCAATTCTGAACCCCATTTCTAAAAAATCAGTAATATAATGTAACCCATCTCTAAAGGCGAGTTTGATAGCCTCAATCTGTTGATGGAGAGTTTGCGGGTCATCTTTTACAGTATGTTTAAACCCCTTTAATATATTCAAAGCTAATAAAACTACCAGACCCTGTCCATTTGGTGGAATTTCCCAGACATCATATCCCTGATAAGAAACACTGATAGGATTTACCCATTGAGGTGAGAAGGAGACTAAATCGGTTTTACGAAGATAACCACTGTGTCTGCTGAAAAAATCATCAATCTGTTCGGCTAATTCACCTCGGTAAAATGATTCAGCATTACTATCGGCAATCTTCTCCAGGGTCAATGCCAGCTCAGGTATTCGCCATAATTCACCTGCTTCAGGAGTCCTGCCTCCGGGTGCAAAGGTTTCCAGCCAGGGATGAAATACCTGGTCATTCCGGTATTTATAGTAGAGCTGGTAGGAATTTTTCCACAAATAACTCACTAAAGAAGAGACCGGGAATCCCCGGCGGGCATAGCTTATAGCTGGTTTCAGAACTTCAGCAAAGGGTAGATGACCAAATCTTCGGGAAAGCTCAGCCCAGGCTGCCGGTACCCCGGGTACTGTTACCGGTATCAAACCAAAAAACGGAACCTTCTGATAGCCCTCTTTTCTCAATAGTTCTAAGGAAATTGCACGAGGTGCCGGACCGCTGGCATTTAAACCATGCAATTTTTCCTGAGACCAGATAAGGGCAAAGGCATCACCGCCTATTCCATTGGAAGTAGGCTCCACCACGGTAAGGCAGACAGCTGTCGCTATTGCTGCATCGATGGCATT